>CAJXNE010000156.1 GCA_913056285.1 uncultured Zetaproteobacteria bacterium
AATATATGACGGGCCGCCGTAACCGGGGTTCACACTCATCAACAATACCAGGTCGGTGCAGTGCAACACATGCTGAATGGTCGAAACCGGTGTAGCCGGATTCAGGCTGACGCCGGCTTTTTTACCAAAGGAACGAATCAATTGAAGTGTGCGCTCCAGATGAGTACAAGCCTCCTGATGTACGGTAATAATATCAGCGCCGGCATTGGCAAATGATTCCACCTGCGTATCCGGGTGGTTGACCATCAGATGCACATCAATCGGTTTTTCTGTGTATGAACGGATCGCTTTGCAAATATTATCGCCGATGGTGATTGGCGGCACAAATGAACCGTCCATCACATCGAAATGAATCCAGTCCGCTCCGGCATCATCAACCGCCTTGATTTCTTCGCCCAAACGAGCGAAATCAGCCGACAAAATGGACGGCGCGATCACAACATCTTTTTTCATGGTAATCCCCTTTTGAATTCAGATGAAAATCTGAGGTTCGGATTTATAACGATTTTCGACTCATTTGTCCAGCTTTGAAAGCCACTGGCTCAGTGCGTCAATCTGTTCCGTAGTCAGCGGGCCGCCTTTATTCTTTGCAAAACCGGGCATATGCTGCGAACCAACGCCGTTTGCAATCACAGATGCGAGGGTATCGGCATTATGATGATGCTGTAATGAAGGACCGGACACGCCCTCCTGATGATTGCCGTGACACATAGCGCAAGCTGCCTTATAGATTTCGGCGCCCGCCACCTTGCCTTGAACCGGATCGTAATGACATGCGGCGCATTTGCCCTGAAAAATACTACGGGAGGATGCATCGAGATGTGGATTGGGCTGCACATGCAGTACCAGCCATGCCCTGCTGCGATGGCCTGAACCATCAGTGATCTGGACCCATTTTTTGGCATCTCCCTGCTTGGCAAAGGTATCGATAACCACTTTGATTCGGGTAAAACCACCCGGCATCAATAAGCGCTGTTCCGGCTCGGCCACACTGCATCCACAGGATGTTTCCACCGAAACAATGTTGACCATGTGATCGCCGGCATTGCGCACCCGCAAAAAACCTGTCGCATCTTCCCCTTCTTTGACTTCGCCAATATCGACATGATCCGGTTCAAACACCAATACCGAATCCGATACGAATTTTTCACTGGCAGCAGCGTGCGGAACAGTCAGAGATGCTTGCGGCTGTTTGCAAGCGGACAAACCCGAACTCGCAATAATCACCGCAAACAGTAATCCCATTTTGAGCATACTCACAGCCACGTTCTCAAGCATGCGGGGATTTCTTTCTCGCCATGCATCATGGCCTGCAATTCAGGCGCTTCATATTGCAGCAGCGCATCAATCGCAGCGCTCACGCCGGGCTCTTTCAGGTCTGCGTCCTGCAAGCTGCTCAGCCATGCATCCAGCTCCAGCATGCCCTGCCTGTTCAATCGATAGCGCATGCGCCGAATAGCCTGTTCCGATTTTTGCATGGTGCGATGCTATCGTTTTTCCGCCGGCCGGAAAAGCGCAGCGTCATCCGGCAGCTTTATACGTTTTCAGTCATTCCAGCCAAAAAGCTTCAATCAGATCACCATGTTCATCCAGCAGCCACCACCCAACCCCCTCATCCGTTATAACCCTGTTCAGGAGATCACCAGCTGCCAAATAGTGAGCACTGCTTGCTGAGTATCTTCAGGCAGTTCCGGGTTCTCCAGAGGGACAGGCACCTCTTCGGGCCATTCTTTCAAAGTGCAGGGAAAATCAGTCATTTTCCTGACTTTTCATATGTTTACTCCATCGAATGTAAGGCATGACTTTGCTCATCACCGGATGAATCCTTCTTCAACAACCGGAATGCGCGAGGCAAGGCCAGGCACCGGCCATTTATTAAGCTCGCCTGCCGTTTTGGAGCGCAGCGGAAAACGCGGTCAGGTGCAGCGCCTTGTTAGCAGCTGCTTACACTATGCTGTGACTTTTCTGGGCATGAGATACCAAAGTACAAATCCCACCAGAAATAAAGCTGGAATATCACCTAATAGGTTTACCCTATCACTCACATCAACCATGGCTTGGACTAGCATGATTCCAGCATGGACAATACTCGACCAGATCGTGAACCATATAAGACTTGTATTAGCTAGCCTGAATTATTCATAAAAAGAGGTGAGCCCCGCGTAACCCATTGATATAATGGCGGTTCCGCAACCCATGCTTCGGAAGAAGCAAGTCAACGAGGGGCTCACCATGACAAACGCTACACCAAAGCAGTTACGATTTCCTACAGTTGAAGGCCTGAGCGTACGCGCCAATTTTGACGGAGGTGCCATGTCCTCTGATTTTGGCGCATTGCTTCTGTCCGGAGTGGACCGTCAGACTGGGATGACAGAGGGTCTAACATCATCATTTCATGACCGTCGCCATGCCTCTTACATTGATCACGACTTGGTTGATCTGATCAGGCAGCGCGTTTATCAGCAAGCCTGCCTGTATGAAGATGGTAACGATGCCAACAGTCTCCGGTCTGATCCGGCCTTCAAGCTGGCAACAGGTCGTAAGCCACTGGATGAGGATAATCATCTGGCCAGTCAGCCTACCTTCTCACGGTTGGAGAATGCAGCTACCCGCAAGGATATTTACCGCATGACGCTGGCACTGGTGGACCATTTCATCAGCACTGAAGCTCGCCCGCCAAAGGTTTTGATTGTGGATATGGATCATACCAACGACCCAACTTATGGACAGCAGGAGCTCTCTTTTTACAACCACCATTACCAACAGCATTGCTACATGCCACTCACGATTTTTGATGGTCTCTCCGGCAAGTTAATCACAGCTATTTTACGACCGGGGAAACGACCCACGGGCAAAGAGAATGCGATGATCATGAAGCGTGTTCTGAAGCGCATACGTCAGCAGTGGCCGAATACAAATATTCTCCTTCGGGGTGACGGTCACTTCTCCAACCCCGAACTGATGGAGATGTGTTTGGATGACGGCAACATGGACTTCATATTTGGTATGACTGCTAACAATGTGATCAAGCCACTGGCCAAGCCATTGATGGACGAAGCCCGAGCCTTGCATGCTGATCGTCAGCGTTATTCGCAAGGTAAACCCATCAGCAATACACGTTTATTTGGTGAATTTGAGTACGCTGCTGGTTCATGGCCGCAGCCTTTCCGTATCATCCAGAAGGCTGAAGTCATGGATTTGGGAGACAATCCACGTTTCATTGTCACATCTCTGGATTTACCAAGCCCGAAAGTCGCTTATACACAACTCTATTGCAGTCGTGGCAATGCAGAGCGCTATATCAAGGAACTCAAAAACGACCTGGCCTGTGACCGCACGTCAGACTCATCTTTTCTGGCTAACTGTATGCGTCTGATTACCAGTTGTGCAGCCTATAACCTGATACATTCACTGCGTTCTGAAACCATGAAAGGAACCCGTCTGGAGCATGTACAGGCATCAACCCTGATTACCAAGCTGTTAAAAATTGCTGTCCGAATTATCCAGTACAAAGATCGCATCAAGCTCCAGCTTCCTTCCACCTGTCCGGTGAAGAACATATTGGCGCAGGTCACAGAAATACTCTATTGCATACCGCCACCAAAAAGTATCTGAACTCATCAATTCGTCCGCAACGGATCCTGATTTAGTTATCGGGAGGGTGACGCTCGCACGATCAACAGAAATAAGCTGAAAAACAGCAGAAATGATGGCGTGAATCCGATAAAAATGACCAGCATGCTCCTGAAATCTGGAAACTTGGCTTTGTTGCCCCTTACACCAGCGACTTCAACTGACGGACTCTGATTGAAATCGGCCCAAAAGTAGTTTTATGAATAGTTCAGGCTAGATAGAAAACTAACATGGTCGGAGTGGTTCAACATGAAGTTGCACTTGTCCATGTGCCGTATGTGTAGAAATTATACCCAGAATATCCGATTCATTGATACTGTTGTGAAACGTCGGCGTAAGGTGTTGGAAAAAAATGAATTATCCAATCAGCAAAAAGAAGCTTTGACAAAAAATATTGTCGATGCGATTGAACAGGGTGATAAACATCCATAACGCCTGAACATTGCGATAAAGAAGAATGCCATGTGTAAGAAACTTAGTGCTTGAATCGACTACGTTTTGTTCACTCAATGACAAGTATGAGGATTGATATGCACGATACATTACCATTATTAAAAGCAACAGCATTTCCGGCTGTGCAACGAGGGAGGCTGGAAACACTGCAGGTCAATCTTGGCTACAAATGCAACCAGCGTTGTCTTCACTGCCATGTCAATGCAGGTCCGCATCGTACCGAAATGATGGATGATGCGGTGTTATCGCTCATCGTGCCGGTGCTGCAAGCACGGGGGATTAAGAAACTTGATTTGACCGGCGGCGCACCAGAGTTGCACAAATCTTTCAGAGCACTTGTAGCGCAAGCGCGAGCGCAAGGTATTCACGTGATCGATCGTTGTAACCTGACCATTCTACAGGAGCCCGGACAAGAGGATTTGGCAGATTTTCTGGCAAGTCATAAAGTTGAAGTGGTGGCCTCTCTGCCCTGCTACTCGCTGGAAAACGTTGACAAGCAACGTGGCGATGGAGTGTTTGATAGAAGTATTCAGGCACTTAAAACGTTAAATACGCTTGGTTACGGCAAGCCGGACTCCGGACTGAAATTGAATCTGGTCTATAATCCGCAGGGGGCATCTTTACCGCCGAATCAGCAGCAATTGCAAGGTGATTACAAACAAGAACTGAAAAAGCATTTCGGCATTGTCTTCAATGAGCTTTATGCGCTTGCCAATATGCCCATCAAACGTTTCGGCTCTATGCTTGTTTCAAAGGGTCCGTTCGACCGTTACATGCATTTGCTGCATGAAAATCATGATCCTGCCAAT
>CAJXNE010000157.1 GCA_913056285.1 uncultured Zetaproteobacteria bacterium
TCGGCCAGACTGGCAATGCCCTTCTCAATATCCGCCAGCCCCATGCGGTGCGCATCACGCAACACCGGCACCACCAGACCCTTATCGGAGCTAACGGCTATGCCGATATCTATATAATTATGATAGACAATATCATCGCCATCGATATAGGCATTCAGCGCCGGATATTGCGATACGGCCTGACAAACCGCGCGCACAAAGAACGACATAAACCCGAGCTTCACGTCATGTCTCTCATGAAAGGAAGTGCCGAAACGGCTACGCAAATCCATAACCGCTTGCAAATCCACTTCATTGAAGGTTGTCAACATGGCTGCTGTGTTCTGTGCTTGTTTCAGGCGTTCGGCAATACGCCGGCGCAACCGGCTCATTGGAACCCGTTCTTCGTTGCGATCACCGGACACTGCCGGAGGCGGGCTGACTGGCGCTTTGACTACAGCTTCCGGTTCCTTTACTGGCGTTTCAGCAACAGGTTCTGGTTCGATTTCCACTTTCGGCTCCGGAGCTGCCGGGGTGTCTTTGATTTCCGGTTGAACGCTGTCGTCAATCAAACCAATCACCTCTTCCGGCTCAACCGTAGCATCGGCTTGCTTGAACACGCTTTTGAGTACGCCGTTATCCAGCGCTGTGATTTCCATGGTGATTTTATCACTCTCGATTTCCGCCAAAACATCATCGACGGCCACCATATCCCCCTCGTTTTTCAACCATGCAACCAGCGTCGCCTCGGTTTCAGATTCACCCAAACTCGGCACCTTGATTTCAATATCCGCCATCGTATTACTCCCTCTCCTGTTTTTTGCCTGACAAGGGCTTGTCCGATAATGCCGCATCGACCAGCGCCGCCTGTTCCTTTTTATGCCGTTTGGCCGACCCTACCGCCGGTGCTGCCGCCGCCGGACGTGTTACAGCGTAAATCTTTTGCTTCTCTAGCAGAGCTCGTCGAATCGGACTGTTCAATGCCATCCACGCGCCCTGATTTTCAGGCTCTTCCTGTACCCATGCAATCTCTTCAACTGCCGCATATACTTCCAGTTGTGCACGAACCTGAGCCGTTGGAAATGGATATAGCCGTTCGATCCGCACCATGGCGATATCTTTGATCTCCCTCTTCCCGCGTTCAGCCAGTAAATCATAATAGACCTTGCCGGTACAGAGAATCAGCCGGCGCACTTGCGATGGCTTAATAGCTGCATCTGCTTCCTTCAGCACCGGCTGGAAACGACTGCCGGTAAAATCTTTCAACTGTGAAAACGACAGCTTATTTCTCAACATACTCTTCGGCGCCATCATGATCAGCGGCTTGCGCACCCGGCTCATTTGCTGGCGGCGCAACAGGTGAAACAGTTGGGCAGGCGTAGTCGGGCAAACCACCTGCATATTCTGCTCGGCGCACAATTGCAAATATCGTTCAAGACGGGCTGATGAATGTTCGGCGCCCTGCCCTTCGTATCCATGCGGCAACCACACAACCAGCCCGGACATGCGATTCCACTTGGTTTCACCGGCAGCAATAAATTGATCAATCACCACCTGCGCCATATTGGCAAAATCACCATATTGCGCTTCCCAAATGACCAGCGCGCGCGGCTCGGCCACGGAATAGCCGTATTCATAACCCAGCACGGCCATTTCCGAGAGCATGCTGTCAATGACAATAAAATGTGACATTGACCCGTTTTCCACCTGCCTGAGTGGAATCATCGATTTACCGGTGATCTGATCATAGACCACGGCATGGCGATGAAAAAATGTGCCGCGCCCGGAATCCTCGCCGGATAAACGTACCCAACCGCCTTCATTGACCAACGTGGCATAGGCCATGGTTTCAGCACATCCCCAGTCTACAGGCTCATTGCCCACCATCATCTGCATGCGAGCCTCATAAATTTTTTCAATGCGGGGGTGCAATGAAAAACCAGCAGGCAACAGATGCACCCGATGCGCCAATTCACTTAAGATCACATCCACAACAGCGGTTTCAGGTTCCTCATCACTGTCACGCAAATACCCGCTCCAGCGCCCTTGCAGGCTGTTGATTTTCGCCAGCGGCTGCTCTTTGGCCCGACGCATCTGTTCCAGACAGTTGCGAAACGTTTTCACCATGATCTCGCTGTCCTGTTGGCTGAGTACACCATCGCAAATCAGGCGATCCCGATATACCGATTCAACAGTAGGATGTTCAGCAATGCGCCGATACATCAGCGGCTGCGTTACTTCAGGTGAATCCGCTTCATTATGACCATGCCGCCGGTAACAAATCAGATCAATGACAATATCTTCAAGAAACATATTGCGGTATTCAAGAGCAATCTCGACAGCCAGGCAGCAGGCTTCCGGGTCATCGCCGTTGACATGCAGAATCGGTGCATGCACGACCTTGGCAATATCTGTGCAATAGGTGGTCGAACGCGCATCATGCGGATTGACCGTAAAACCGATCTGATTATTGACGACAATATGAATCGTGCCGCCAATGCGGAAACCGCGCAGCTTGGATAATTCAAGCGACTCGGCCACTACACCCTGCCCGGCAAACGCGGCATCGCCATGCACCAGCACATTCATCACTTCGCGTTTCGTTTTATCTTTCCGGCGACACTGGCGCGCCCGCACGCTGCCCATCGCCACCGGCGTAATAATTTCCAGATGCGAAGGGTTAAAGCCCAACGACACGTGTACTACGCCACCGGGGGTCGTTACGTCAGACGAAAAACCCAGGTGATATTTCACATCGCCCTGACCGTGGGCTGTCTCTTCCAGTTGCGCGCCCTCAAATTCGGAAAAAATATCCGACAGCGACTTGCTCATAATATTGGCCAGCACATTCAGCCTGCCACGATGCGCCATGCCCAGAATAATCTCTTTGGCGCCATGGCCGCCCGCATGCTGAATCAGCGTATCAAGCATAGGAACCAGGCTTTCACCGCCTTCCAGCGAAAAGCGTTTCTGGCCAACATAACGCGTATGCAAAAAACGCTCGAATTCTTCGGCATGCATGACGCGTCCGAAAATATGTTTGCGCATATCAGCATCATAATCCGGCCTCGAACGCACTGATTCGAGCCGCTTCTGAATCCAGTGTTTGCGGGCTGAATCGGTGATATGCATAAATTCAGGGCCGATATGGCCGCAATAGGTTTGTCTCAGCAGATCGATGATATCGCGCAAACGCATTTGCTTGCCACCAGCAAGATCACCAGCTGGAAACACGTTATCCAGATCCTGTTCCGACAATCCGTAATAACCCAGTTCAAGTTCAGGACTCGGTGGCCGGGGATCAAGGTGCAGCGGATCTAGATCAGCATGCAAATGACCATGTACCCTGAATCCGTGAATCAGATAAAATGCTCGTGAAGGGTATTCAATATCATCCTGACCGGCGCGTTCAGCCGGCTGGTTGCTGCGACGAACAGTTGGCGTTAAGCCACGGGACATCCGCGTCAATACTTCCTGATGATCAGCTTCATGGCCTGTCTCTGTTTCAGACAGGCTTGTAAAGTATTCACCCCAGCCAGATGGCAACGAAGCAGGGTCATGCTGAAACTGCGTATAAAGCTGTTCCAGATATGCACTGCCGGCACTGAACAGGTCATCATCATTATTTGCTTGGAACTGATCCGACTGACTCACGTTTCCTCCAACACCCACAGAACAAACTAAACTCTAGTCTTCTGTCCGCCCAACTCAACCATAGCGCAACCGATACCATGCCCAACCCAGGTATTCATGCAACCCATCGGCTGAATCAGCCATCACATCCCAGCGTGGCAGCCAGCTTCTGATATCGTAAGGTTCTCTTTCGACGACATAATCGCATGGAGCTGCAATGACTTCAAACCCCTGTTGCTCAAAACTCCATACCGAGCGCGGCATATGCCATGCGGTCGTCACCAGCACAATTCTATGGATTCCTTCGGCACCCAACATGCGCCGCACTCCGACAGCATTTTCCCAGGTGTTAGTGGCTTTCGTTTCTATGTGAATCATGGAATCAGACAGTCCGAGACGAATCAGCATGCGCTTCATCAACAGCCCTTCCGGCTCAAATGTCTCGGATAATACAACGCCGCCGGTAGCATACACATCAAGCCCCGTTCGCCGGGACAGATCAGCGGCATAAACAGTTCGCATCATAGCATAACGGGACAGCATATCACGGCCGCCATATTCCGGCGCTTTTTCATTGATGCCGCCACCTAGCAAGACGATAGCAACGCCATCCGGGTTAAGGTGTCGATTCGTAAGGGTTTCAGACTGAAAAGGCGGATACCGATTCTCCAGCGGCGACAACAGCGCATCCCGCACCGGCTCTGTGGATAGCATCCATAACAACATCATGGACAAAGCCACTAACGTCCTGCCCCAGCGAGCCCTCCAGCCAAGTAGTCCCACCGCAACGATCAGAATAAATATTCCCGGCGGCAATAAAAGCTGGGACACCGCTTTACTGATTAATAAACTCATAAAAACATGCAGACGCGGTGATGCTTCATGTTAACACTTGCCTGTTTCAAGTTAACGCGCATGGATTTTTCCACCCCGTGGCATGAACCATAACCTCGGCATGGAAAGTGCAAAAAATCAATCATATTTCATTTCACGCAGATTCAAATCAGTTTAAGCAGCCCTTTCATCACCATATCGGTATGACTAATAATACCGATTACTTCACCGCAATCCACAACCGGCGCACGCGATAAGCCCAGCCTGCCAAATAATGAACTGGCATAGCGAATATCCATATCCGGATGCACAGTAACCGCAGGCTTGGTCATCACCTCGTAAATACTGACCCGATCCGGCGAACGGTTTTCCGCCAGCACATGCCGGGCTATATCAGCAATCACGAC
>CAJXNE010000158.1 GCA_913056285.1 uncultured Zetaproteobacteria bacterium
AGCCGAGAATTGCTGCAGATCTTGCCCGGGATGTCCTTGAAATGCGCCAGAAAATGGAAGATCACCTCGCCAGCAAGAACGATGCGGTCATCAATCTGAAACAGGATGCCGGTGGTCTGGTCGATATTGAGTTTCTTACGCAATATGCGCGGCTGGCCTTCGGTATCGATGCGCGTCGTGTGATCGATATCTGCGCCGGGATACCGGAATCCGCACCCCAGACGTGGCATGAGCATGCTCCATTGCTGGCCGAGAGCTATCTGGATTACCGTCAGATGGAGAATGCTTTGCGTGTGGAACTGTGGCGTTCAATCGGAAAATTGCCGACTGATTCCGGTGCCACCGAGTGGGAGACGATGCGGCGGCATGCCGGCATCGATTCGCCGGCGAAACTGCGCGAACGGATGACATGGGTAAGCCGAATATTTCATGCATTGATTGTTGGAACGGATGTGGCACAGGAGTAGGTTTGCGATTCGTTTTTTCTGACGCAATGCTGCGGAGAACCCGCCTTACTGGATGTATGTGATGAACAATAAAAGTGACTATGATATTCCCCAGGATTTTTTGGCGGCGATGAATTTACAAACCACTTCGCCCGACCCTTGTATACTGGTTGTTTTCGGCGCATCAGGCGATTTGACCAAACGATTGCTTATTCCATCCCTTTTTAACCTGTATTGCGATGATCTGCTACCGGATCCATTTGTGATTCTTGGCATGGCCATGGATGATTTTAGTACGGATTCATTTCGGGAGAAAATGAGTGCTGATGTGCATGAATTTTCCAAACGGGATGATTTTGATGATGCTGTATGGGGTGAGTTTTGCGATAAGATTCATTACCTGAAAGGGCGTTTTGACGATATTGGCGCATTCCGACAATTGAAGTCATTTTTGCAGGCGCTGGATGGCCGTCATAATATCGGCGGCAGCGTGTTGTTTTATATGGCTACGCCGCCATCCGTATTCGGCATGATTTCGGCCGGTCTGCAGTCGGTCGGTTTGAATGATGAGGTTGGGGGCTGGCGTCGTATTATTGTTGAAAAACCATTTGGCACCGATTTGGCATCAGCGCAAGAATTGAACCGCGAGATTCTTACTTACTGGCAAGAAAATCAGGTGTACAGAATCGACCATTACCTGGGTAAGGAAACCGTTCAGAATATACTCGCCTTCCGCTTTGCCAATGGCATGTTCGAGCCGCTGTGGAACCGAACCCATATTGATCATATTCAAATTACAGCAACCGAGCAGGTGGGGGTTGAATGGCGCGGTGGTTATTATGATAAATCCGGTGTGATCCGTGATATGATTCAGAATCATCTGTTTCAGATTATGTCCTATTTGTGTATGGAACCGCCAACATCATTTGATGCCGAAGCGATTCGTAATGAAAAGTATAAATTACTCAGTGCTGTTCGTATTATGAAGCCGAAAGACGTTAGTAAACATGCGGTGCGTGGCCAGTATGATGCGGGTGTGCTTCCAGATGGTTCACAAGCCAAAGCTTATCGTCAGGAACATGCAGTAGATCCGGAATCCAATACTGAAACGTTTGCCGCACTGAAGTTGCGTATTGATAACTGGCGATGGCATGGCGTACCGGTATTCCTGCGCTCAGGCAAGGCGTTGAGAACCAAATCCACCGAGATTGTCGTGCAATTCAGGCGCGCTCCGGAATTTACCTTCAGAGGGACGCCTGCTGCCACGCAACTGGAAGCCAATCAGCTTATTTTTCATATCCAGCCCAATGAAGGCATAGAACTACGCTTTTTGGCCAAGCGTCCCGGTCCCGGCATCCAGATGCGTAAGGTGAATATGCATTTTGAATATGATGAAGCCTTTTTATCTCATCCCGGCACGGGTTATGAGACGATGCTGCATGATTGTATGCACGGCGATGCCTCGTTGTTTTCACGTTCGGATCTGGTGGAGACAGCATGGCGTATTGTGCAGCCTGTTCAGGAAGTATGGCGTAGTGAAAAGGCAAACGATTTTCCCAATTATCCATTTGGTTCATGGGGGCCCAAGGCTGCCTTTGATTTACTGGCGCCGAAGCATCGGCGCTGGCTGGCCCGAACGCCGAAGCAGGCGCTGGAGCGTGTGCCGATGTTTGAGGGTAACGGCGATACAATGTTGCATGCCTTTGCCATGATGCTCAAACCGATTGTGTTCAATGCCGGTGATGATATTGTGACTTACGGTAGTGAGGGAAACGAGTTTTTTATCATTGAAACCGGCTGTGTTGAAGTGATCAAAAAGAACGGTGAAACGGTTTCGACCCTGTGTGACGGTCAGGTGTTTGGGGAATTAAGTCTGCTGATGTCCAAAACGCGCAGGGCAACTGTTCGCGCCAAAACCTATTGTGCTTTGTATATGATGGAAAAGAGCGATTTCTGTAAAGTGTTGATGGATCGCCCGCAGTTTGCCGGTCGCCTGATGCAGACAGCGCGCGAGCGCTATAATATCATCGTCGATGCCCAGGAATGGATGGCATCGGATGATGAGGATTAAACAGAACAGGAAAGACTGTGAATTTAAATAGGAGAGAAATATGAAACTGGCAATGATTGGATTGGGTCGCATGGGCGGCAATATGGTAAAAAGGCTGGCCGAGGGTGGTCAGGAAGTGGTCGCGTATGATGTGGATGCAGCGCCGGGCAAGGCGCTTGCTGAAGCCTATGAGGGGGTGACGGCGGCGACTGATCTGGCCGATATGATTGCAAAACTACCAACGCCTCGCGTGATCTGGGTAATGGTGCCGCATCAGTTTGTCGATGGCACGATTGCCGGGTTACTGGAAGCTGGCGTCGAGGCAGGCGATTTGATTATCGATGGCGGCAATTCCAATTATAAGGAAGGACAAAGGCGCGGCGCTGAACTGGCTGAAAAAGGCGTGTTGTTTGCCGATTGCGGCACATCCGGCGGTGTATGGGGTTTGCAGAATGGTTATTCGCTGATGATCGGTGGTGAAAAAGAAGCCATTGATCTGATTGCACCGGCGCTGACCACACTGGCCTCGAATGATGGCAAGGGATGGGGACATATGGGCCCGGTGGGATCCGGCCATTTCGTCAAGATGGTTCATAACGGTATGGAATACGGCATGATGCAAGCCTTTGCCGAAGGCTTTGAACTGATGAAAGCCAAAGAGGAATTCGATCTGGATATGCACCAGATTTCACGTGTCTGGCAGCATGGTTCCGTGGTGTCATCATGGCTACTGGATCTGACCGGTGATGCGCTGGAAGCCGATGGCGATCTGTCATCCCTATCCGACTGGATGGATGATTCCGGTGAAGGGCGCTGGACAGCCAATGAGGCGATTGATCTGGCCATCCCTACGCCGGTGATGACGCTGGCCTTGCAGATGCGTTTTCGCAGTCGTCAAACCGATGCGTTTGCGGGCAAGATTGTGAACGCACAGCGCGCTGGCTTTGGCGGTCACGCGATTAAACCTGCGGATGACTGATCAGGCTTGTGATGGGATGATTATTCATCCGTGCGTTGATGCAGATGCTGTTGCGCAATTCGCTGCCACGGCCGTAATTGAAGCGGCTGGGGCGGCGATTGCTGCGCGCGGCGTGTTTCACTGGGCACTGGCTGGCGGCACGACGCCGAAGCGCTGTTATGAATTATTACGTGAAGCGGATATCGACTGGCCTAAGGTGCATATCTGGTTTGGCGATGAACGCTGCTTGCCGGTTGGCGATGCCGAGCGCAATGATCTGATGGCCGATAAAGCGCTGCTGAATCATGTGCCGATTCCACCGATGCAGATTCATCGTATGGATGCCGAACTGGGTCCGGAAGTTGCGGCAAAGCAATACGAAGCATTATTGGCAGCAGTGCCGGTGATGGATTTAATCTTGCTGGGTATGGGTGAGGATGGGCATACGGCCAGCCTGTTCCCCGGCAATCCTGCGCTGGAAGATCAGCGTTTGGCGGTTCCTGTGTACAATTCTCCCAAACCACCACTCGAACGGGTCAGCATGGGTTATGCTGTGCTCAATGCGGCGCGCCGATGTCTGATTATGGTGGCGGGGGCTGGCAAGGCGGATGCAATATCACGAATCCAAAATGGAACGCGCTTGCCTGTTGCCCGGGTGCAGGGTTGTGAATGGCTCATAGATCGCGAGGCTGCCGGGAATAGGATTGTATAACCGAGGATTGTATAACCGGAACACTCCCGAGGCTAATCGGGAGTGTTCCGATACTGTTTACTTCACAGTGACGTGAATCGTTTCACACCAATCCTTGCCATAGGAGATGTGGTGTCCGTCGGCAAATTGCAGGCTCAGGGTGTGAGAACCGGATTTCAGGGAGATAAATGTTTCTGTCTGTCCCTTGCCGTAATGCATATGGGTGGCGTCCTTGACCACGGCGGTTCCTTGTTTGACGCAATCGCCATCCACGATGATATGAAAATGGCCGGTGCCTTCAACGGGGTCGCCCGCTTTGTGTACTTTCATGCCTTCGACTTCCATTTCCACCTTGAATGTATGATCCAGCGTGGCGCCGTCTTTCGGCGTTTCAAATGATACGCCATGTTCGTGGCCTTCATGGGCATATGCCGAACCCGCCATGGCAAGCGTCCCTGCCAATATAGCTGCTTGAATATATTTCATCTTTTTCATCTAGTAGTTACCTCTCAGTTTGAATCTTTGTATATTCCATACGATATATGGAACGCCTGAAGGCATGCTAGCCATGTATCTGAAAATATAAACCGCAGGGGAAGTGTTGGTGTTGGTCTGTTTGGTATGTGGTGAGAATGCACGGTTGGAGGCAGGGGCGAGAATCGAACTCGCGAATAAAGGATTTGCAATCCTCCGCCG
>CAJXNE010000159.1 GCA_913056285.1 uncultured Zetaproteobacteria bacterium
GTCTGTTAAATATCGATCAAACGGACCGCCTTGGTGGCTGAAGCTGGGTGGCAAACAAGGCTTGACCGCCAACAGCCATTATTGATAATGCGCGCCTGTTTTGGAAATCGTCCGGAGGTTGGCTATGCAAGGGCGCTGGCTTGTGACATTGCAGAACCTTGCAGCTACCGGCAGACAATGGGACACAGATGTGCCCATGGCCTTTCTGCGGAATCCGGATATTGGCTCAGTAAAGGCTGTATCCGAGTTAGTGTCTGATGTACATTGGCAAGCTGAGCTTGCGCGGGTCGGTGACATATTTCGTTTGCACGGACACTGGCAGGGTAAGATCAAGCGCCAGTGCAGTCGTTGCAATGCTGCATTTGACTGGTCTTCAGAAGGGTGTAGCGAGTGGGCATTTCAGCTTGGCGGCGAGTCAGATCATGGTGAATCTGAAAGCACATGCGAGTACGTGATGCCGCCGGGTGAGATCAATATGTTGGATGTTCTTCGTGAGGATATCTGGCTTGCCTGGAAATCCGATGTGATTTGCAGTGATTCATGTCGGGGTCTGTGTCAGGGTTGTGGCGTCGATTTGAACAGGGAAACCTGTCAGTGCAAGCAGGATAATAGCGACCATCCATTTGCAGTTTTGCGCGATTTGAATTTGAACGATGAATGAATAACGACTGAACAACAGTTTGAGCAGCGAAAGTAAATGAGTTTTTAAGACGGATCATGGTTTGATCAGTCTTGCAGGAGAGTGAAATGGCAGTACCAAAGAGAAAGACCAGCGCATCCAAGCGCAATATGCGCCGTGCGCATGATCGTATTGTTCCGGCCGGCATGTCCGAATGCCCGGAATGCGGTGAAATGATGCGCCCGCACCATGCCTGTCCGCATTGTGGCACCTATAAGGGCCGTGAAGTTACATCTTCTTCTGAAGATTAATTTGTCCATTTGACCCAAAGTAATATCTTTGCCTGACCCATACTCCAGTTCCGTCGCAGGCGTTGTGCAACAGGATCGCAACATGCGCATTCTGGTTGACGGCCACGGGGGTGACAGTGCTCCGGAGATGGTGATCGATGCTCTGGAGTTGGCATCTTCAGCTACATTCATTAAACAGTTTCCAGTCACGCCGAAACTCGGCATTGTCGGGCAGGAAGAGGTTATTTTGCCCCTGTTGCAGGCACGCGGCCTTGAAAGCAAGGTGGATCTGGTTCCCGCTACGGAAGTAGTGGGTATGTGCGACTCTCCCTCACATGCGTTGCGCCGGAAAAAAGGTTCGTCCATTCATATTGGCGCGGCTATGGTGCGCGATGGCGAATGGGATGCACTGGTTTCGGCAGGTAATACCGGCGCGCTTATGGCAATTTCCAAGGTAATTTTGCGTACATTGCCCGGTATTGATAGGCCAGCGATTGCATCCATGATTCCGGCAGTTCATCACGGGCGTACGCTGATGCTTGATGCCGGAGCCAATTCTGAATGCACTTCAGATCATCTGGTGCAGTTTGCTATCATGGGATCATGTTATATGCAGGCTGCTGAAGGCATTGAGAATCCACGTGTGGGCCTGCTCAATATCGGTAGTGAAGAAATTAAAGGCACCGATATTATCAAATTAACATCCTCCAAACTGAGCGAAACTGCACTGAATTATATCGGCAATGTCGAGGGCACCGACCTGTTCGGCAATAATATCGATGTCGTAGTCTGTGATGGCTTTGTCGGCAATGTGGCACTAAAAACCATGGAGGGAACAGCACGTTTCCTGGCTGACAGCATGAAATCTGAACTGACTTCCGATGTGGTTTCCAAAGCCGGGGCATTGTTGGCGAGCAGCGCGCTGAAACGATTTAAAGATAAAGTTAATCCGGGTAAATATAATGGCGCACCGCTGCTGGGTCTGAACGGCATTGTGGTGAAAAGCCATGGCGGCACTGATGCCGAGGGTTTTGTCAGTGCAATTGCTGTGGCTTGCAAAGAAGTTAGCGAGAATCTGACTGATCGTATCACTGAATCGGTACAGGAGTGGGTGGAAATATGAGTATGGCTTCTGTGCATATTGTTGGCGTTGGCGGCTACCTGCCTGAACGGGTGATGACCAATGCCGAACTGGAGCAGATGGTTGATACCACCGATCAGTGGATCACCGAGCGTACTGGCATCAAGGAAAGGCATATTATTGCTGAAGATCAGATGACCTCCGACCTGGCCGTTGAGGCGGCCAAATTGGCCCTGGCTGATGCGGGCATTGGCATTGATGATATTGATGCGCTGATGGTGACTACAACCACCCCCGATCTGATTTTTCCGGCTACTGCTACGGTTGTGCAGGCCAAGCTGGGCGGAAAGGATTTTCCGGCCTGGGATATTCAGGCGGTATGTTCCGGATTTGTCTATGGCCTGGCGCAGGTCGAAGGCATGATGCGCGCTGGCATGTATAAACGCGTGCTATTGATTGGAGCAGAAGCGATGAGCCGTATAGTTGACTGGACGGATCGCGGCACGTGTATTTTGTTCGGCGACGGGGCAGGTGCTGTGGTACTGGAGGCTGGAGAACCGGATGTTGAAAACGGGTTGATTGGATCGGTGCTGCATGCCGATGGTTCCTATCGCGATCTATTGAAAGCGGAGCATCCGCATCAGCCATCGAGCCCGGAAATGCATCATCAAACTGTTGATTTCAGTCTGGATTCTGCTGGCACCGCAGCGGTTGAAATGAAGGGCAATGAAGTCTTTCGCGTGGCTGTGAACAAGTTGGGCTCTGTGGTGACGGAAGTTCTCGACAAATATGAAGTCAACGACAGTGATATCGATATGCTGGTGCCGCATCAGGCCAACATCCGTATTATTCAGGCGACAGCCAGAAAGTTAAAAATGGACATGGATCGTGTGGCGCTGACTGTTGAGAAGCATGGCAATACATCTTCCGCCAGCGTACCGCTGGCTTTGCATGATTTATACCAGTCTGGTCGTCTGGAGAAAGGACAGTTAATTCTGTTGGAGGCTTTCGCCGGCGGTTTTGCCTGGGGCGCCAATCTGCTGCGCTGGTCAAAATAGGAGATCAGATGACTGATTTTGTGTTTTTGTTTCCCGGACAGGGTTCGCAATCGAAAGGTATGCTGGATGCATTTGATGGCATCGATGTAGTTCGGCAGACGCTGGAGGAGGCATCCGACGCGCTGGGTTATGACATGGCAGCGCTGATTCGGGATGATGCCGAAGGCAAGCTGGGGCAAACTGAATTTACCCAACCAGCGTTACTGACCGCATCCGTGGCGATGTTGCGTTTCTGGCGCGAAAAAGGCGGTGCGGAAGCCAGTCAGGTGGCAGGCCACTCACTCGGTGAATATTCCGCGTTGGTTGCGGCTGGTGCGATTGATTTTGCTGATGGGGTTCAATTGGTGGCTTTTCGCGGGCGTGCCATGACAGAAGCTGTCCCGGCCGGCATTGGCAGCATGGCTGCAATTCTTGGTCTGGCCGATGATGTGGTGGAAGAACTGTGTGTATCGTCCTCTGATGAGAATGAAAAACTATGGGCGGCCAATTATAATTGCCCGGGCCAGCTGGTGGTGGCCGGTCATGCGGCGGCAGTTGAGCGTATGATGATTGCTGCGAAAGAAGCCGGCGCCAGACGCGCCTTGCCGCTGGCAGTGAGCGCTCCATCGCATACGCCGTTGATGCAACCGGCTGCTGATGCCATGGCGGTGCGTTTGCTGGAAATTGAAATTCATGCGCCTGCATGCCCGGTATGGGGCAACGCCGGAGCCACGCCGGAGCAGGATGTGGCGAAGATTCGGGCGGCGCTGGTGGCGCAACTTGTTTCACCGGTGCGCTGGACCGAGACGGTGCAGAAACTGGCGGCATCCGGTATTACCCGGGGCGTGGAAATGGGGCCGGGCAAGGTATTATCCGGACTTGTTAAACGCATTGATCGCACGATGACTGTTGGCGTTAGCCTCAATCCGGATCAGATAGCTGCCAGCTTGAGCGGTATTGCAGGAGAGTGAGTGATATGAGTGATGTAAAAACAGCATTGGTCACAGGCGCCAGTCGTGGCATCGGTTTTGTGGTGGCAAGCAAGTTGGCGGAAGCCGGATACAATCTGGCGATTTGCGGTACCCGGCAGGAAACCATTGATCAGGCGGCGGAAAAAATTCTTGAGGCCAGTGGTATGGAGGTGTTGGCCTGCGCGGTTGATGTCTCCGATCGCGATCAGGTTCAGCGTTTTGTGAAGGAAACCGTTAAACATTTCGGCAGCCTTGATGTGTTGGTCAATAATGCCGGTATTACCCGCGATAATATTTCCATGCGTATGAAGCCGGAGGAATGGGATGCGGTGATTAACACCAATCTGACATCTGTATTCAACGCCATGCAGGCGGCGCTGCGTCCGATGATGAAGGCGCGGGGCGGCCGGATTATCAATATTTCCTCGGTTGTGGCTGGCATGGGTAATCCGGGTCAGTTGAATTACTGCGCCAGCAAGGGTGGCGTCGAAGCCATGACCCGTTCTCTGGCGCGCGAAATCGGTTCGCGTAATATTACGGTCAATGCCGTAGCCCCTGGCTTCATTGAAACGGACATGACTGCGGACCTGGGTGAAGATGCTCATGCCCAACTGACATCCCAGGTGCCATTAGGCCGTTTGGGTCAGCCGGAAGATATCGCTGCCGCTGTTTGTTTTCTGTCCGGTGATTCGGCAGCTTACATCACCGGACAAGTGCTGCATGTGAACGGCGGCATCTATATGTAA
>CAJXNE010000160.1 GCA_913056285.1 uncultured Zetaproteobacteria bacterium
TCCCGCTGTTTGTTCTCATCGCAATATTCAAATCACCATGGTTCAAGGGCTTCATCGGCGAAGTCATGGTCAATATGGCCGCTCGCCTGTTGCTGGATAAAAACGAATATCACCTGATCAAAAACGTCACGAATGGCACAACCCGAAAAAGGGAAGCCCCCTTGTAATCAGAGAAAAACGCGAACTAATCGATTGAAGCAATCGCCCGAAACCTGCGTTCAAGCAGTTCATATCGCCCATGATCATTTGGATTCTGACCTGCCAGTGCGTTATGCAGGTCGTGGTTTGCCATCCATTCCGAGAATATGCATCCGATATACCGGCGCAGTGTCGGTTCACTTGCCGCGACTTCGTCCCTGAGCTCTTCCCTGCCATCAATAACCGTCGCGATATCCTCAAAATCGTGACTGCGCACATAATCTCCATTGCCTCGCCCGTTAAATGCCTCGATTTTTGTAGCGATAAAATATGGCGCGGTAACACGTTTGATGACACAGTCGCTGCCCAGCCGCTCCTTCACCGCGTGATCAATGGCATCGCCATACCAACGATTACTGAATCCCAGAATCTTTTCGTTATCGGGCATCAGGTCGACGATGATATCACCGCTGCGCCATCTGCAGCGAATGCCACTGAGGGTATCGGGTTTGAATCCACGGTCTCGCATTGCAGCTTCAATGGTGTGAAAGTCCAGGCTTGAGCTGACTTCAACGATCATATCCACATCCATTGTGGCCCGCACATCGGGCGCGCCCGAATCGGTAACCAACAATCCCGTAGTACAACCACCAAGAAAGACCATCTTCTCCCTTAATGTCCCCAGCCTGTCGGCAATAACAGCAAGCATGGCAAGGTTGGCATCACGATTCAGGCCCATGCATTCAACCGTTGAACCAGCATATTTTCAGCAATTTCGCGCTCCCTTGCCCGGCCATCCCGAATGGCATCGACTAAGGCCAGCAACTCATAAAGGCCGGCATCCTGCTCTGCTGCTTTCGGCACCGAACGATAGAGCGGGGAGAGCGAGGGGCCGCGTTCGCTGCCTTCGGCATAGGGCCAGACAGGCGGGTTCTCTCCGCTCAACACCAACTGATCGGCAACCGGCGAAACGGCATATGAGGTCTTCATCCCCCGAACAATGGGACCATGATCCGGTGGAAAGGCGTATTTCACGCCATGAATCAGGAACTCTTCCAGTGCCTTGCGGTTTGGACGTGGTTGTTTGCCTTCGCCAAGCTGAACCAACAGACGCGCTCTTAAGGCACGCTTTACCCCCGCATTGATCTCGGATGCACTCATGCTCAATTCATTGGCCAATTGCACATAACTCCAGGTACGCCCTTTCAGGGCCACCAGTTTGAGCACAACGACGATATCCTGCGGTTTTAAAATCATAGGCATACGCTATTCGCGATTTGCGAATAGCGCAAGGCAACTCATCGAACCGATAGCAGGCCCTGATTCGGGGCGTTCTTTGTCCCGCAGTGGTTTATTGAGCATGATTGATTTCGATGCACTGTTTTCGCAACTGATTTCCAGCTTCTGGTGGCTGCTGCCGCTGTTTGTGCTGGCATCCATGGACCTGACATCCCACACCATCGCCAGCCGCGCATCTATGCGCGGCGTATAGACACGTTGCGTATAGATGCGCTATTTGAAAATCATGGACATGGTCTACAAAAACGATGAAGGAAAGTGGGCGGTTATGGACCCTTGCCTCTGCTTTGACCTGAGGCGTCAGCGATAAATCTGAAAAAGCATTACCTGCCTTGCCTGGCGTACTGGAAGCATTGACCGGCAGAAAGAGAGCGAATCTCTCGACCACGTTAAAAACACAGGCCGGATCGTGATCGAGTCTCAGCGGAAAGTTTGCAATCTGCATGCCGGGAATAACCGGAACCCGGCGAGCATTTGGAAATTGTTCCGAACAGGCATAAGCTCTGCATCCGCAACGGATGCACAGAGGCGCAGGAAGCGAGACTACCCCGGTATGAAGCCAATCGATGATCGATTTTGGCGCACTGCTTGAGCAACTGATTTCCAGCTACTGGTGGGCTATCCCGCTGTTTGTTCTCATCGCAATATTCAAATCACCATGGTTCAAGGGCTTCATGAGTGAAATCATGGTCAATATGACCGCTCGCCTGTTTCTGGATAAAACGAAATACCACCTGATCAAAAATGTCACCATCCCGACCGAGGATGGCACCACCCGAAAAAGGGCAGCGTCTCCTTTTATCCTCAATAAAAAGGATAGCACTCCAAGCCTACGCATGTTGCGCATGGCGCAACGGTAGATTAACATGGCGCTATGATTCGTTCGTTCAAGCACAAAGGCCTGCGTAAATTTCATGAATCGGGAAGTATTGCAGGCATACAGGCAGATCATGCTCAAAAGCTAAAAATGATGCTGGTAGCGCTTGATACGGCAATGGTGATTGAAGATATGGACATCCCCGGATACCGGCTGCATTCATTGAAAGGCAGCAGGAAGGATTTGTGGTCAATCACGGTAAATAAAAACTGGCGTGTAACATTCTCATTTGAGAATGGGGATGTTTATATCGTAGATTACGAGGACTATCACTGATGAGCACGATGCATCATCCACCCCATCCCGGAACATGTGTCTAGTCCTGCAGGGAAGCTGCCTGTTCAGAAGTGACGACTGGTAAACGTTTTCTGTTGCAGAGAAGTTTGGCTGCGATTTTGGCAACGACAGGATCGAACTGTTGTCCAGCTTTGCTTTGCAATTCATTCAGACAATAGGAGAGAGGGCGGGCGCGTCGGTAAGGACGATCGTGGGTCATGGCATCCACAGCCTGCGCAATCGAGATAAAACGCGAGCCGGCCGGAATCTCTTTTCCTCTTAATTTATCAGGATAGCCACTGCCATCCCAGTGTTCGTTTTGATGCAGGATCATTTCACGCTCTGCGGACAGTGATGGCGTCATGGATAATATCTTGGCCGCGATGCTGGACGCACTACGGATCAAACGACGTTCATCCCTGCTAAGGTTGCCCGGTTTGGTCAGGATATCATCGGGAACGCCGATCATACCGATATCATGGATCAGCACAGCGTTGCGTATTTGTATTTTTAGTTCCGGCGCCAGTTTGAAACAAGCAAGCAACTGCGCAATGAAGGCCACCTGATTGTCGCGTGAAGCATGATCCCGTCGATAGGTATCACGCGCATCAAGTGCACCAATCAATGCCAGTAGAGCTTCATTATCAGTAATCTCTGCAAATCGTTGCATTGACTCTCCCTGAACATGCTGTCGGTAAAGCGCAGATGTTCGCCGATGGTAATCCATATATCACATCAATCAACTGTGAACCTTTTCCCAAAATTAGACATTGCTATGCAGGATCATGATGACCTCTGGCAGTCTCGAAACCGGCTCAACCTCGATGACATTTAACGTATATCGTTTTCCTGATAAAATGCGCGAAATAAGATTGCCCCCTTCTTGTATCGGTGCATACGCGAAAATAAGGCGGCCGGAATGTCGAAATTATCTCAATCACAAAAGATTGTTGAATTGCTTAAGGTCAATCCCAATCAAAAATTCAACGCACGTCAAATTGCTGAAAAAATAGTTGAGGCGTATCCCGAAGATTATTGCGATAAACGACTAAATCCTAGATTTGAAGATGAAAAAGCTTTTTTATCTCAAGTCGCTGCTGAAATAGGCTCCCAAAAAGATCAAATCATTAAAAGCGATCAGCATGTTTTTTGGCAAGACAAACCGCGTCCTAGAATTTATTGGTATGACCCTGCAAAAGAAGTCAGTGATACTAGCCAAACGGTCATTGAAAACGATGATACTGATGAAACGCCTTCGTTTACCAGACAATCTTTTTCAGAACATGAACTATACCCAATACTCATTGACTATCTGCAATCAGAACTAAAACTATATTGTCAACGAATTGATGAAAAACGCTCTAAGAACTCGCGTGGTAGTGGCGGCAATCAATGGCTGCACCCTGACATAGTAGCCATGCAGCCTGTAGATAAAGAGTGGAATGAACTCATTCGTAGTTGCGTAAAGCAAGGGGCGGGGCAGAGCGTTCGCCTTTGGTCGTTTGAAGTAAAAAAAGAACTATCAGGTTCAAATGCAAGAAAAAGTTTTTTCCAAGCAGTCAGCAATTCTAGCTGGGCAAACGAGGGCTATTTGGTTGCTACATCAATATCTGATTCAACCGTTGAACAAGAATTAAGAATGCTTTCAGCACTGCATGGAATTGGGGTGATTTTATTAAATCCTGAAAATCCAAGCGAAAGTGAAATGATGTTACCAGCAAGGTCAAGAGCCGATGTTGATTGGCAATCAGTCAATAGGATTGTGGTAGAGAACGAAGATTTCAAGGATTATATCGAGCTTGTTTCGACTTATTATCAAACTGGCAGAGTGAGAGCAAGAGATTGGAACAAGATATAATTTGTACGTCAAAAGCTAACAAATAAGGGTAGATAGCAGTCGCAATCTTATAGATTTTGTCGTGAGAATAGCCGCTAGGTCTCACTCGTGCATCCAATCGCTTTGTTCGCCATCTGATCGTGCAACCTCTATGACCCTACCTTTCCCATTGTTTGATATTGCTGTTTTACACATTGACCCAATCACGCAGCAAGCCTAATGTGCGCGCCGTTTTAGGTGCCCGATGGCGTTCAGCCAAAGGGTGAAACGGGACG
>CAJXNE010000161.1 GCA_913056285.1 uncultured Zetaproteobacteria bacterium
GAGTATGCTGCGCGCTTTTTCCTTGGCAGCGAACAAAATGCAGGCAATCTGAACAATTACCCCACTTTACTGATAGGTGCTGAATAGTTACAAAACTGCAAGGTATCTGATCCTGAAAGTTTCAGCTGAGCGGTACCGGGTCGGACCAATCGAAATGATTATACTACAAGGGTTTCGGCTCTAAATATGGTTTATTTCAGAGCTTAGAGCTACTTTTCTGAGGGTGAAGAGGCCAGTTTAAGGATATCAATAGCGGGCTGGTCTTTATGCAGCACTATTAGATATTCGGAGTCAGAAGATGCCAAACGAAAAGCCGTCCTATTTCTTATACTGCGAAGCCTGCGACTTCCATCAGGATGTGGCGAAGATATTGCCGAGAACGCCGTTCGCATCAGTTGATGAGCTTCGCAAACAAGTGCATCGGTTTCACTGTTCCGTATGCAAATCCAAACATGTCAACATCAAAGAAGCTGATTTGCCACATGGGTCAATATAAAGGTTGACTAATAATAATAGATAGTCAATATATGCATTGACTTATATGTGTTAGTAGTCAATGAATTGATTGACTAAAAGGTGGGCGGCATGAAAAACATGGTAATGCAGCAGTTGGATCAACAGTTATCAGAACTTAAATCATTAAAGTCGGTGCGATCTCCCATGCGTGGGTGGCTGCGAGCTATCCGTGATGCTCTTGGCATGAGCGGGCCGCAAATGGCACGACGGATGTCCGTGACCAAACAACGGATATCGCTCATGGAGAAGGCGGAGGTAAATGGCAGTGCGACATTGAACAGTATGCGCCAAGCTGCAGAAGCGCTGGACTGTCAGTTCGTGTATGCCGTCGTGCCGCGTGATAGCCTGAAAGCCACGGTGGAGCGGCAGGCGCGCAACAAGGCAGAGAAGGAGCAGGCATACACTTCCCAGTCAATGCTGCTGGAGGATCAAATGCCTTCGCTTGAAGAGAGGCAAGCGGCGCTGGATGCAACGGTTGCCGACATGGTTCGTCGAATGCCAAAGAACCTGTGGGATTAAGCAATGGATATGAAGTATCCCGAAGGTGCAACGCCCCTCGATCCGGATGAGGCCGAGGGGCTTCGCCTGACCCATATTAGCACCCGTGAACAGCTGAACATCTTCGAGGCGGAGAATATCCGTGCAGGTGCTGTATGGGCATGGCGATCACGGTCAAGAAATATGCTGGATGAGGGGTTCATTCGCCGATTGCATCGCAATATGTTCGGCAAGGTCTGGAAGTGGGCAGGGAATTTCCGCAATACGGATAAGAATATCGGAGTGCCCAAAGAGAGGGTCGGTATTGACCTCAGGGAGTTGTGTGATGATGTGAAGTATTGGATTGAACACGAGTGCTTTGAAGCGGATGAAATCGCAGCCCGCTTTCACCATCGGTTGGTCTTTATTCACCCTTTCCCAAATGGCAATGGCAGGCATGCACGATTGATGACTGATCTATTGCTGGAAAAGGTGTTGGGTTCAGAACGGTTTAGTTGGGGAGGCGGAGGTTTGACCGACACCGGAGCGTCCAGAGATCGATATATTGCAGCACTCAGATCAGCAGATAGAGGTGATTTCACCTTGCTCGAAGCGTTCGTCAGATCATAACCCATGGTCATTCGGGAAAAGAGATAACTTTCGGTGCCTGGCCTTGCTTCGCGGTTGTGTCCGTTTGTGTGGGTAAACATGAAAGGTATCCTGGGAGCAGGATTGGAACGGACGTCAGGCCGCCCGCAGGGCAAGGGCATCAAGCCCTAAGTCCACCCCGCCGCAGGATGTCCGCAAGGGACGAAACGAAAAGACACAAACAACCCCATAAAACAAAATAATTTACATGCGTTCATTATTATGTACAATGCTCGACCCCATGAATGATATTTCCGACAAAATCCGTTTCCTGCGCGAACAACAAGGTTTATCGCAGCGTTCGCTGGCGGACGCGGCGGGAATCAGTGCGTCTTCGTTGTCACAACTGGAATCCGGGCAGAGCTCACCTTCAGTGGCAACGTTGGAAAAACTGGGCGATGGGTTGGGCAAAACGGTCGCCTCGTTTTTTCTAGATAGCGTCGAGGATACGGATGTGGAAATTTTCGCGCTCGATGATCGTACAACGGTACCATTAAAAGGCGGTAGCCGTTTTGTGCCGCTGACTGCGCAACATCGCCCTGCCGGGTTTGAGCCGATGCTGGTGCATCTGGAACCGGGCGGAAAACTCGATGAAGCGTTATACGGCATCAATAGCGCACAAGTGTTTGTCTGGGCGCGTCGCGGACGCGCTGTGCTGGAGCACAATGGTCGCGAATACGAAGTGCATGAGACCCAGTCGGTGTATTACGATGCGCGCAAGCCGCATAACTGGAGCAATCCCTTTGATGATTGCTGCGAATTGCTGATGGTTCGTTCACGATGATGGCTGTTTCTTTGCAACTGGCATTGGCCGCCTGCGGCTCCGCCTTGCTGGCGGCATGCAGCCCGTTGGTATTGCGCGAACAAACTATGCAACGCAGCGCATTGAGTGGGTTATTGGCCATTGCCGGTCTGCTGGCGATTATAGCAGGGTTTACCGGTCTGATGATCGGTGGTGGTGCAATCACACTGCCACTGGGTTTGCCATGGCTACCCTTGCATGCCGAACTGGATGCGCTGGGGTCTTTCTTTTTGCTGGTGATCGGATCGTTATTGTTTCCCGTCGCCATCTATTCACACGGCTATATGCGTCATGAAGAGCGTATCACGCCGATATTGGTATTTATGCCGCTGTTTGCGCTGGGCATGATGGGAGTTGTGCTGGCCGGTGATGCACTGGCCTTTATGCTGTTCTGGGAATTGATGAGCGTATCGTCCTATTTTCTCGTTACGCATGAGCATCAAAACCTGGAAAACCGTAAAGCCGGCTTTATCTATTTGCTGATGGCGCATATGGCCGGGCTGTTGATTCTGGGTTCTTTTGCCACGCTGTATGCAGCATCGAGCTCGTTTGAATTTGAGGCTATGCGTGAGGCTACTATCTCCCCATTCTGGGCTTCTACGGCATTTTTACTGGCGGCATTCGGTTTCGGTACCAAGGCGGGGGTGGTGCCATTGCACGGCTGGTTGCCCGATGCACATCCGGTTGCGCCGTCCAATGTTTCGGCGCTGATGAGCGGTATTATGCTCAAAGTGGCAATTTTCGGATTTATCCGCGTGGTCTGGGATTTGATGGGGCCGGGCGATTTTCAGGACTGGTGGGGCATTCTGGTGCTGGCAGCCGGTTCCTCCTCGGCAGTGACCGGTGTGCTACTGGCGCTGCAACAGCATGATTTGAAACGTTTATTGGCATATCACTCGGTGGAAAATATCGGCATTATTCTGATTGGAGTCGGCTTGGCGATGCTGCTGGCTTATTATGAGCACCCGCTGCTGGCCGCGCTCGGCCTGATTGCCGGACTCTATCACACCATCAACCATGCTATTTTCAAAGGCTTATTGTTCATGGGCGCAGGCGCGGTATTGCACAGCACCGGCACGCGCGATATGGAGTCCATGGGTGGATTAATCCATCGCATGCCGTATACCGCAGTATTTTTTCTGGTGGCCGCCGTATCGATTTCCGCCCTACCCCCGTTTAACGGCTTTGTTTCCGAATGGCTGACTTTCCAGACGGCCTTGATGGCACCGCAAATGGGCGGCGCACTGATGATGGCGATGGTACCCTTTTCCGCCGCCATGCTGGCTCTGGCCGGGGCATTGGCGGCAACCTGTTTCGTGAAAGTCTTCGGCGTGGTATTTCTCGGTCATGCCCGCAGCGAGGTGGCGGCTGAAGCCAAGGAAGTGGATCGGTGGATGCAAATCGGCATGGCCATCCCGGCGCTGTTTTGTCTGTTGCTGGGGCTGCTTCCTGTGTTGTTCATTCCATTGATTGATGCGGTACCGCAAGCGCTGTTGCACGCATCGCTGGCCGATTCCGTACATGCCCACGGATGGTTGTGGCTGACGCCGGTGGGTGTGGAACACGCATCTTATTCTGCGCCGCTGGCACTGATCGGTATGCTGGTCGTGGGCGGACTAGCGTTCTGGCGGCTGCATCCGAAAGGACAGGTGATTCGCCGCTCGGTGATGTGGAGTTGTGGCAATCCGCATTTGAGTGCGCGTATGCAATACAATGCCACCAGCTTTTCGCAACCGCTCAGGCGCATTTTTGGCGGCGTGTTGCAGCCGGAAGAGCATGCGCATAGCGAACGCCGGTTTCATAAACTGCTGACCACCAAAGTGCAGTATGCCGTGCATGTTGGCGATATGGCCGTAAAACATCTGTATCAACCGGTTGGCCGTTTCACCCTGTCCATTGCGCGCTGGCTACACACCCAGCACCAGCACGGTATTCATGCCAATCTGACCTGGACGTTTATCACCATTCTGTTGTTGCTGGCGGTGTTCGCATGAACGGCCCGCATGAGATCGGTGTTGCGGGTTCTATCGCGATTCAATTTTTACAGGCGGTTTTGCTGATGCTGATTGCGCCACTGGCTGCCGGTTTTGTATCCACCTGCAAGGCGCGTTTGCAGAATCGGCGCGGTGCCGGGGTGATGCAGCCATGGCGCGACCTACTCAAACTGTTCGCCAAAGAAGTGGTGATGGCCGAACATGCCTCTTGGGTGTTCCGGTTTGCGCCATACATCGTATTCACGGCC
>CAJXNE010000162.1 GCA_913056285.1 uncultured Zetaproteobacteria bacterium
TGGTCGCTTTCCGTGAAGTAAAAAGGCCATGGATGGACTTTTTACGACTTCATCATACTTTCACAGCTTCAACATTGCTGCCAAAAAACAATCTCACAATTGCCGTTGCCTATGGCTGGTCGTAACATCGCCGGCCATTGATCTAAATCGACTTAAAACAGATAAGGCGGACTCTCAAAAAATGGCATTGAAGGAAACCCTGCTGGACGGCAAAAGCAAGGCGCTGGCATGGACGCGTGATCAGGATGCGCTGTATATGGTGGTGCTTGCCGTGGCGGTAGGCGTGCTGGCCGCTTATGCCGCCTTGATATTACGTTTTATGATCGAGTGGGTCAGTCTGTTCTGGACTGGTGCACGCACCTGGGAAACCGTCATAGATACCATGCCGTGGTATATGTATCTGCTTGCGCCCACACTAACTGGTTTGGTGGTGGGCTGGATTGCCGTGCATTTTTTACCCGGTGGCGAGTTGCGCGGCGTGGCCGGTGTGCTGGCCGATTTGGTGCAACGCAAGGCGCGCGTGCATCCGCGTCAACTGGTAACGGAAACGATAGGCGGTGCGCTGGCCATTGGTGGTGGCGCCAGTTTGGGGCGCGAAGGGCCGACAGTGGCGCTTGGTGCTTTACTGGCTTCCGAAATTGGCCAACGACTGGGACTGACTGAACAGCAATTGCGCATCCTGATTGGCTGCGGCGTGGCAGCTGGTCTCGCCGCCTCGTTTAATACGCCGATTGCCGGCACATTGTTTGCACTGGAAGTGATCCTGGCCGATTATGCCATCGCCACATTCGGCCCGATTGTCATCGCTTCTGTTCTGGCAACGGTGATTTCACGCTCTGAACTGGGAAATTATCCGGCCTTTACTGTGCCCGAGTATCAATTAATCAGTACTTGGGAAATCCCGTCCTACCTTGTTATTGGCGCACTGTGCGGCCTTGTTGCTTCGGTGTTTATTAAAGCCATGGTACCAACACGCTTATGGTTGATGAAAACAATGCCAAACCCTTACTTGCGACCAATGCTTGTCGGTTTGACAATTGGCTTGATGGGGCTGGTCCTGCCACAGGTCATGTCTATTGGCTATGGTACTGTGGAAGATATGATGCTGGAGCGTATTCAACCGGAACTGCTCGGCGTGGCGTTGCCGTTGGCCGGGTTTCTGGCCATTGTGCTGGTTGGGAAACTGGTGGCGACAATCCTGAGCGCTGCCGGTGGTTTTCCCGGCGGTTTGTTTGGCCCGGCACTGTTTTTGGGAGCAACGGTAGGGGCTTTGTGCGGCGATATTGCGCATGCCATTTCTCCGGCCTATTCTGAAAGCTACGGTGCTTATGCGCTGGTGGCCTGCGGTGCGCTGACCGCCGCAGCCTTACAGGCACCGTTGACTGTGATACTTATCGTGTTTGAGATGACCGCTAATTATCAGATTATGTTGCCGTTGATGGCGGCATGCAGCGTGGCAACGCTGGTAACGCGCACCTTTGGTCGTGCCTCTGTGTTCACAGAAGCATTGGAGGAACGCGGCATTGAAGCGCACTGGGGACTGGAGCAATCGTGGATGCGTTCGGTATCGGTCAGCCGGATTCCCTGGCGTTCGATTCCATCCGTATCTGAGACTACGCGACTGGATAAACTCAAACAGGTGTATACCGAATCGGGCAAGGGTTGTGTGCAGGTCGTTGATGATGATGGTTCGATGGTCGGTATCGTTACCTTTTCCGATTTGCAGAAGTGGCTGATTGATTCGGCACTCGATCAGGTGATTGTGGCCAGTGAAGTGGTGAACCGGAACGTGCTGGTGATTTCCGAAACTGATAGTCTGCTTGATGCCATTCATATTCTGGATCGGGAAGAATTTGAGCAGATGCCGGTGGTGGCTGCGGATAATCCGCGCAAGGTGCTGGGGGTGTTGTCTCGCAATGCTATTTTTTCAACGTATCATAAAATGATTGTCAAACACGGTGAACGCGAACGTGGGTAGCCATGTCGGGCTGAACACAGCGCAGTTGAGAGCAGCGCATGCCGGCGACGGTCCGCAACTTATTCTGGCCGGTGCCGGTTCCGGTAAAACGCGTACCATCGTACATCGTATCGGCCATCTGATTGCCGGAGCGGGAATTGCTCCGCACCGGATTCTGGCCGTCACATTTACCAATAAAGCCGCGTCTGAACTGAAATCGAGATTAAGCGATTTAATCGGCGATGGCGGTGGGGGTGTCGTCTCCGGGACCTTTCATGCGATTTCGTTGCGTTTTCTGCGCCGCTATGCTGATGCGCTGGGTTTCCCCCGCTCGTTTCAGGTGATTGACGCTGATGATCAAAAAGCGCTGGTGAAACGGATACTCAAAGCGCGCAATATCCCCTCCGACAGATTGCACCCGTCCTATCTGCTGAACTGGATTGAGCACTGCAAACACGCGGGCCTCAGGCCACAAGACACGGATGATTATGCCTGGAATGCCATCAATATGGTTGATTTGTACGCAGCCTATCAGCAGGAACTCAAACAGCATGAACGTATGGATTTTTCCGATTTGATTCTGAATGTGGTGATCCTGTTGCGCGAGCATGCCGATATCGCCGTGGCGCTGAAATCGCGCTTCGATCATGTGCTGGTGGACGAGTATCAGGATACCAATCCGGCGCAGCATGAATGGTTATTGCATTTATGCTGCGAGCATAAAAACCTGACCGTAGTCGGTGATGATGATCAGAGCATCTATGGCTGGCGTGGTGCGGATGTATCGCATATTCTGGATTTTGAACGGATTTGGAAGGGCGCAACGCTGCACCGTTTGCAGCAGAATTATCGATCCACCGCTTCTATTCTGGCTCTGGCCAATACGGTGATTCGTGAAAACGAAGGCCGGCACGAAAAAATACTCGAAGCGACTATTGCCGGTGGTGATCTACCGCGCTGGCTTGTGTGCAACGATGAATACGATGAGGCCCGCCAGATTTTGCGTCATGTTGACCATTGGCGTGCCAATGGTCATGCCAGTGGCGAGATTGCCGTGTTATACCGTTCCAACCGGCAATCTCTGCCGCTGGAACAGGTGTTTCGCGAATCGAATATTCCGTATCGAATCATCGGTGGCGTGGGTTTTTTCGAGCGCATGGAAATCAAGGATGCACTGGCCTATTGGGCCTTGCTTAATCGCTGTGGCGACAGCCTGCATCTGATGCGCATCTGCAATAAACCCAAACGCGGACTGGGTGCAAAAGGGCAGGAGCAATTGGCAGCCCATTTGGCCGCTTCCGGTCTGCGCGCCTATGAATGGCTTGATATGCTGGTCACCGGACAGGCCGAAGGTGCGGCCCGAAAACTGGAACCGCTGGCGCTGCTGATGGCTGCATTGCGCGATGATGCAGCCAAATCGGATGATCAGGGTTTGATGCAGTTGTTGGAACGAACTGGTTATCTGGACAGTTTAAAAGCCATGGGCGAAATCGAAGCAGCATCGCGGCTGGATAATATCCGCACGCTGCAGGATTATATTGAGATATCACTGGCGCAAGGACTCACGCCGGTCGAATTTATGGATCGGGCAGCGTTATTGCAAAGTAGTGAAGAAATGAGTGCAGGTGACAGGGAACAGCAGGATGATGCCATCAGCATGATGAGTCTGCATCGCGCCAAGGGGTTAGAGTTTGATTGCGTGGTGTTGCCCGGCGTGGAAGAGGGATTATTGCCGCATCAGCGTTCGCTCGATGAAGGCGAGGCCGGTATCGCGGAGGAGCGCCGGTTGCTTTATGTCGGTATCACGCGAGCGCGAAAGCATGTGTTGCTGACATCTGCCCGTTTGCGCCGTTTTTATGGTGAAACTCACTACCCGCAACCAAGTCGTTTTATCAAAAATTTATCATCCGACATCTTGCATCAGGATCATAAGCCACCCATGTCTGCTCATGCACCTGATACGCAAACCGGTGTCAATATTGGCGCTAATGTGATGCATCCGAGCTTTGGTGAGGGGGTGGTTCTGGCACTGGAAGGTGCGGGTGATGCAGCGCGTATCACGGTGCAGTTCAGACGGGCCGGAACCAAACGCCTGATGTTGAAATATGCCGCGTTGCAATTAGTGTAGAGTTTGTACCAGACGCAAGGAGAGTTTATGCCTGTCACCATTTATCATAACCCACGCTGTTCCAAATCCAGAGCGACGCTGGCGCTGTTGCAGGAGCACGGGATTACGCCCGAAATCATTGAATATCTGAAAACACCGCCTAGCGAAGCTGAACTGGATCGTATTCTGACGATGCTTGGCAAAGAGCCTGAAGCTGTGATGCGCAAGGGCGAAGCTGCATTCAAGACCCATATTCAGGGCAAATCCTTATCGCGAGCTGAAACGATTACCCGGATGGTGGCTAATCCGATTCTGATTGAACGACCGATTGTTGTAAATGGTGATAAAGCAGCGATTGGCCGCCCACCCGAGAGCGTGTTGAGTTTGCTTGACTGAATCTTTTGGCTGAATCTTTTGACAAAATCGTTTGACAGGGGCGCAGAAATTGTGACACTTCGCGCCTCTTCAAAAGCGCCTATAGCTCAGTTGGTAGAGTAGCGGACTTTTAATCCGTGGGC
>CAJXNE010000163.1 GCA_913056285.1 uncultured Zetaproteobacteria bacterium
CAGCGCCAGGAGGTGCCGGTTTTGTCCACGAGGTTAAAGAACATTTGCCGGAGGTTCTTCAAGCTGCGGTTGAATTGCTTAACTGTACTTATTGTGGCGAAGATTCTTCCTGCATTTCCTGCCTTCGAACGTATTCCAATCAGCGGGATCATAACCTGTTAAAGAGAGGTTTGGCGCTGAATTATTTACTCAACCTGTTGAAAGGATCGAATTGATGCAATTGAGAGACCGGAGCCCAATTGCGATACCTGGTCTTGAATCGTGCATAAGGAGGTATAATGGATATTATTCATCCTTTGTTTGATGCTCCTGAAAGTAAAACACTGGAGTCAATCGGGATTTATCTTCTTCGAAACCGATTTTGAAACCCTTGGTGGCGTTTGCCAATACGGCGGGCGTGACTCTGATCATTGGCAGGAAAGCAGGCGCGTGGCTGGGGAGGTTTCATGGTGCCTGATTTAACGATATTTCTGCTAGAACGGCAGAATATGGGTGTGATCGAACACCAAACAATCGAAAACAAGCAGATAGTCAAAGGTGAAAAATGATGGATTTGAAAGCGACGGCCCTGATGGGCGCAACCGGGACTGGCAAGTCGGCGTTGGCTATGCGAGTCGCCGAAACTGTTGGCACAAGTATTATCTGTTGCGATTCGATGCAGTTATATCGCGGGCTGGATATTGGCACTGCCAAACCCACGCAGGCAGAGCGCAAAGCTGTGCCGCATTTTATGGTCGATTGCTGCGATTTGCCCGATATGTATTCTGCGGCGCGTTGGGCCAAAGAGGCGCGTGTTTTTATTGAAGCTGAAAACAATCAGGGAAGAAAACCGATTATCGTTGGTGGAACAGGACTTTACCTCAAGGCATTAATGCAAGGCTTTGCCGATATTCCAGCTGAGAAACCGGACGTTCGGCAGCGCATTGAAGCTTTGCAACGAGAATCCGGGACGGCTGCTTTGTATGCATTATTGCAACGCCAGGATCCGGATATGGCGCAGCGTTTGAAGGCCGGTGATACGCAAAGAATCATGCGGGCTTTGTGCGTCTTCGAAAGCACCGGCAAAACGCTGAGCGCATGGCAACAGGAAGGGCGAGAAGAAACTGATCCGATAGAATGCCCTGTGTTTGTGCTGGATGTTGAGCGCGAGGTGCTCAGGTTACGACTGGCGGATCGTTTTCATGCCATGCTGCAGGCTGGCTGGATGGATGAAGTGCGCTGGCTCGATGCACTGCAACTGCCGGACACGCATCCTGCCATGCGTGCGGTGGGTTATCGCCAATTACTGGATCATCTGCATGGTTCTGTGAGCCTTGAACAGGCGATAGCCGATGGCATCACCGCCACACGCCGTTACGCCAAGCGGCAGGTGACATGGTTCCAGAATCAGACACCGGATGCGATACACGGCGATAGCAAAAAACTGGAGAAATTAATGTATGGGTGAAACCTATGATGTAGCCATCGAGAAGGATATTGTCATTAGCGTGCATCCTGAATTCCCGACGAAGCAATTGGGCGCTTATGCGTGGAAAGCGCGGGCGGAAGAGTTTGATCTGCTGGTGAAATCCAGTGATTGCGAACTGATTGATTCGGTACGGGTGAATGTGCGCAAGATTATTTCTGCCACGCTGTTTGGTTCGGGCAAGGTTGAAGATGTGCGCCTGCGGGTTGAAGCGCACGAAGCCAAAGTGGTGTTTGTCGATCATCCGCTCACACCGGTGCAACAGAGTAATCTGGAGACAGCGTGGGATGCCAAGGTGGTTGATCGTACGGGTCTGATTCTGGAAATTTTCGCATCACGGGCGCGGACACGCGAAGGTATTTTACAGGTGGAATTGGCCAGCCTGAACTATCAGATGGGGCGGCTGGTGCGTAGCTGGACGCATCTGGAGCGCCAGCGCGGCGGCGTCGGTCTGATGGGCGGGCCGGGCGAACGCCAGATTGAACTGGATCGACGTATGATCCGCGATAAAATCATGTCGCTGGAAAAAGATCTGGAAAAAATCAAACGTATGCGGGCCACCCAACGGGCCGGACGCAAAAAGAAAGATATGCCGACGGTGGCGCTGGTCGGTTATACCAATGCGGGCAAGTCCACATTATTCAATCGATTAACCAACTCAGGCGTCTATGTGGCCGATCAGCTGTTTGCCACGCTTGACCCCACCCTGCGGCTGTTGGAGATCGGCGACCATTTGCGCCTGATGCTTTCCGATACAGTGGGCTTTGTGCAGGAATTACCGCACGAACTGGTCGATGCATTCAAGGCGACGCTGGAAGAGGTGGTGGAAGCCGATTTGATTTTGCATGTGCGCGATGCGGCTGATCCGATGAAGGCGGAGCAGGCCAAAGTGGTACATGAAACACTGGAACAGTTGGGCCTGGTCGGGGATTTCGCGCCACCGATTGTGGAAGTGCTGAATAAAAAAGACCTGGCGCCGGAGCTTGTAAGCTATCGTGCTGAAACGATTCACGGTAGCCGTGTGGCGATCTCAGCCACAACAGGTGAAGGCATGGATGAATTGCTCGCACTACTGACCGACTGGCTGTGTCAGGAAATGCATGAACTGCATCTTAAACTTGATTTGGCTGATGGCAGGGCATTGGCCTTTTGTTATCAGCATGGTTCGGTATTGAGCAAGCAACATGATGATAACGTGGTGGATGTGGTCGTGCGTATGAATCCGATTGATGCCGCTCGCTTCAGTTTGCAGTCCGGGTTACATGTGTTGGATCGTTGAGTGAAAGCCGATGCAATGAAAACCGGCTGATGACGCCGTCATTTCATTTCGACATAATACGCGCACCGAATAATCAGAGGTTCGGACTTACAATTTCAGGCGTTGCAATATCATCGTCTTTTTTCATAAATCTCAGGAGTTTACATGTCTGATCGAAGTCAGTTTTTTAATGCCCCGCTTGCCGATAGCGCGGTAGAAGATGCCATTGCCGCCGAGCTTGGACGGCAGCAACATACGCTGGAGCTTATCGCCAGTGAAAATATCGTGTCCAAAGCGGTGATGCAGGCGCAAGGCTCGGTGATGACTAATAAATATGCCGAAGGCTATCCGGGCCGCCGTTATTATGGCGGTTGCGAACATGTCGATGCGGTCGAACGCCTGGCGCAGGAACGCGCCTGTGAGCTGTTCGGGGTGAAGCATGCGAATGTCCAGCCACATTCCGGTTCACAGGCCAATATGGCCGTGTATATGGCGGCCATTCAAACGGGCGATACCATTATGGGCATGGATTTGTCGCATGGCGGCCATCTTACCCACGGTTCGCCGGTTAATTTTTCCGGTAGGCTTTATGAAGTTGTTGCCTACGGCGTACGCAAGGATAACGAATTAATTGATTACGATGTCATGCAGAAAATGGCGGAAATCCATCGTCCTAAAATGATTATTGGAGGCGCCTCGGCCTATGAGCGCCATATAGACTTCGCGCGTATGCGGGAAATTGCCGATTCGGTCGGTGCTATTCTATTGGTGGATATGGCCCATTATGCCGGCTTGATTGCCGCAGGTGAGTATCCTAGCCCGGTCGGCCACGCCCATGTGATTACTACGACTACCCACAAAACCCTGCGTGGCCCGCGCGGCGGCATGATTCTGACCGACGATGATGCTCTGGCCAAAAAGATCAATTCGCGCATTTTTCCCGGCATTCAGGGCGGGCCGCTGATGCATGTGATTGCGGCCAAAGCGGTAGCTTTTGGCGAAGCGCTGGGAGACCAATTCAAGGCCGACCAGAAACAGGTGATTGCCAATGCACGCGCGCTGGCATCAACCTTGAGCGAAGGCGGTTTGCGTATTGTCTCCGGCGGCACCGATTGTCATATGTTCCGCGTCGATGTGCGACCGCAGGGCATTACCGGCAAGGTGGCGGAAGAAGCGCTGGAAGCAGCCGGCATTACGACCAATAAAAACACCATTCCGTTTGATCCGGAATCGCCGTTTGTAACATCAGGTATTCGTATCGGCGCATCGGTAATTACAGCGCGTGGTATGCAGGAAACCGAAGCCAAACTGATCGGTGAACTGATTTTACAGGTGCTAAATGCGCCGGAAGATGCAGGTATTGCGCAAGCTGTTCGCGAAGAAGTGCGCAAACTGACAGGCCGTTTTCCGGTCTACGAAGATTAAGAGATAGAAAGGCAAATTCGATGGCTTTCTGCCTGATTTTGGCTTAAGATGTATTGCCCGTTTTGTGCCAATGATGATACGCGCGTGGTTGATTCACGCGTGGTGGAAGAGGGGTCGGCTGTGCGCCGTCGGCGCGAATGTGAAGCCTGCGGGAAACGTTTTTCGACCTATGAACGGGCAGAATTGCGCTTGCCCTTGGTTATCAAAAAGGATGGTACGCGCCAGTCTTTTGATCTGGAAAAGATTCGTTCCGGGATGCAAAAAGCCCTTGAAAAACGGCCTGTTTCGGCAGAACAGTTAGAGCATGGCATGAATGCGGTTGTGCGGGCCGTGCAGGAAAGTGGCAAGTCGGAAATCACGGTTG
>CAJXNE010000164.1 GCA_913056285.1 uncultured Zetaproteobacteria bacterium
GTGATGCCTGCCTAACGCAGGCTGGGTTTGCCAGCTATGCTGGGCAAACAAAAAAGGGAGGCCGAAGCCCCCCTTTTATAGCGTGAATGAATATTACATGTGACTTGGAGAACGCGGGTTACCCGGCGAGGTCGGCCTAGCCAGCGTCAGGAATGCGGCCACATTCTTGATGTCTTCATCCGTCAAGTGTTTGGCGACTGCGCGCATCTGACCCATATAGTCATTGGTGCGTGCGTTATCTTCCTTTTTGCCGGCTGCAATATCTGCCGCAGAGGTGTTTGCCCCGTTGCGCCATGATTCCAGCTCATGCTTCAGATAAACATAGTTCTGGCCGCCAATTGCAGGATAAATACGACCAGCGGAACGACCATGGAAACCATGACAACTTTTACAAGCTGGCACGCCATGATCCGGAGAGCCATATTCAGCAATCATCTTGCCTTCATGCGGGATACCGATATCTGCGCCATCGCGGCGCAACTGATCCAGATTGGAACCAATATAGGGTGATTTCAGTGTATGCACATAGGCAGCCAGATCTTTACGATCCTGAGCGCTCAATGCCTTGGCAATATCATTCATCTGATACATGGTATCATCAGTACGTTTATCCGTTGCAAAATCAGTCAGCTGCTTCAAAACATAGCTATCCACCTGATAGGCCAGACGAGGCGTGCCTAAATCATCACTACCATTACCATCCGTACCATGACAACCCTGACAGGCCGGCACATCATCGCCCTTACCATTTTGAAAAATTATGCGACCGTTAGTTATGTTACCGATCGACTCCTGTGCTGCTGAAGCGGCAGTCGGCACTGCAAACCAGGCCAACAACGCAATAGCGCTTATGCTACTTATCAAACGTTTCATGCAAATCCCTCCTGAGTTATAGATCATTTGTCTTCGTATTTTTTACAAGCGGAAATGTAGTTGACCAGGCAAAGCAAGCCCAGAGTCCCAAAAATAATTCCGTACAACAGGTAAACAGTACTGTTCTGAAACATAACAGAGCTTTCAATAAATTCTGCAAGCATTTTAAACCTCCCTAAGATTCAATAATCTGGCATCCTGCATGCCGAAAACAAAAAAGCAAGCACCAAATTAAACTTTTTTTTAATCAAGCCCAGTTATCGTTGTCTGTCACCATCACCCGGCATCACTCACAACGACACATTTGCATTGGTAATAATCATATCTATAACTATTACTACAAATTTTACGGGGTTGGGCATATGAAAAAAACTGAACGGTACAAAATGGGCAGCGTAGAAAAAAACATGGGTTTCATCTTCAACAGTCGCTGGATGGATGCCTCCCTCACACTCACTTGCATTGGCTTGGCGGCTCTCGGTATTTATATGAATGATGATATGATGGTCGCATTCGCAGTACCTGCGGGTATTGGCCTGTTCCGCCAGGTTGTACCCCTGTTAACATTCCCCTACGTGCTCACCATGTTTTTTGCCACGGTATTGATGAGCAGTTCTTTGGGCATATTCGAATGTATAGGACTTTAATTCAGACCATTGTATAACCCAAGATCCGACACTGACATGCGGCGTATGCCGCAACCCTTTGATTCGTCTGACATCCCGGAAACCACTCATCACCAGCAAGGTGACACCATGATTTTCCCAAATTCCATACAAACCAAATGATTACACCCTGCATCCAATGTCAATGTCGGTTCTTGGGTATAATCAGTCAGGTGCAATTAACAATGCACCACTGATAAAAACTAACAAACGAACAATGATGATACCGCGACTCTGCACACGGTGATTCGGTCGCGCACCGCGCTGACCAGCAAGCAATTGGCGCCCGGCCTGAATCTGTAATACATACAGCGCATACAAGGTCAAAATCAGAAACACATGCGCCCAAATCGCAAACGAAAGCATTTCGCCGTCATCAATCAATCGTTTCACCCAGTCATGCGTTGCATACAACCAGATCGGAAACAATACATCGAACCCCATCACACAACTCATTAGTGTGATGTGCAGGATATGTTTCTTTTTCACCAGCCATGCCAGAGCCAGCACAACAAAACTGATCAGAACAATGATTACGGATAAGGGCATCGGCACACCCTATGTGAAATCAGTCCGATTGCACCATGCATTGAAATTCACATTCATTCGGGATTCATTAATATTATGTCACCCTGCCATAACTGTCATCAAAGCGCTGGATATCGTCTTCGCCGAGATATTCACCTACCTGGACTTCGATCAGTTGCAATACCACCTTGCCGCGATTCTCCAGACGATGTATTTCGCCAATCGGGATGTATGCACTGCCATTTTTGGCAATCACCTTGACTAAATCGCCACATGTGACGGTAGCCGTGCCGGACACGACCACCCAATGCTCGGAACGATGCTGATGCGCCTGCAAACTTAAACGAGCACCAGGAAGCACTTTAATGCGTTTAAGCTTATATCCCTGTCCCTTGTCTTCCAGCACAGTATAGCTGCCCCAGGGGCGGCGTACCGTGACATGCTCCAGATGATATGTGCCATGATCACCATCCTTCAGCGTGTCGACAATTTCGCGAACACGCTGGCTCTCGCCCCGCTTGCATAACAAAATGGCATCCGGCGTTTCTACTGCAATAATATCTTCCAGACCCACCGCAGCGATAAGATTCTTTTCGCTGCGCAACAATGATCCTTTACAGTCAATCGCCAACACATTGCCACTGATATCATTGCCATCCGAATCATGTGGCGCAATTTCATGCACAGCATCCCAGCTGCCCACATCAGACCAACCGATATCCGCTGCAACCAGCGATACAATATCAGATTTTTCCATCACACCGTAATCAATCGAAATATCCGGCATTTGATCGAAACCGTTGCGAATCACCTCCTGCCATGTTTCTCCATTGTTCCAGCGCGCTCTCATTTGACCAAGCTGGAAAAAGACATCAGGCAACAGCTTTTCGATCTGGTCCAGTATCACGGAACATTTCCACACAAACATGCCTGAATTCCAGTAATAGTTACCATCATCAAGCATTTTTTGCGCGTTCTCCAGATCGGGTTTTTCAACAAAGCGGATGACTGAATGCAGACTGTTATCGCTCTTTTCCGTCTGAATATAACCAAAACCGGTTTCAGGATGTGTCGGGACAATACCAAATGTTACAATACGTCCGGCTTCAGCAGCGTGAACCGCCGTTTTCAGACATGCCTGAAAAGCATCTTTTTTGGTAACGATATGATCGGCAGGTAGCACGATCATTACCGGATCATCATTGCTTAAATCCTGCAATAACGCCGCAGCAATCGCAATTGCCGGCGCGGTATTACGACCGCACGGCTCCAAAATCTTGTTCAGACCATCCAGTTCGGAAAAAGCTTCGCCGGTGGCATGCGCTTCTCCGGTCACCACCCAGACATCATCCTGCGCAATCATCGGACTCAAGCGTGCAATCGTTGAGCTGAGCATGCTGTCAACACCATTCAGATTTAAAAATTGCTTGGGCAACTGTTGGCGGGACAGTGGCCATAAACGACTACCGGACCCCCCTGCCAACACAACAGCCTTTAAAATTTTTGGCATTTATAACTCCTGCTTTTATAAGCTGAATAATTCATAAAAAAGAGTGAAACTCGCGCAAGCGATTGATATTATTATGGTTCTACAAGCAAAGCTTCGGAAGAAGCGAACCATCCGAGGTTCACCATGGCAAACACTACATCAGAACAACTCTGTTTTCCCAGCATCGATGACCTGAGCGTACGAACCCATTTTGATGGCGCGGTGATGTCATCTGATTTTGGCGCGTTACTCTTGGCAGGCATAGATCGACAGCTTGGTCTGACGCAACGATTGGCAGATGCATTTTCCAATCAACGGCACGGGTCATACACCAGTCATACCAGCCAGAAACTTCTCCGGCAACGCATTTATCAGCAGACATCCGGTTATGGAGATGGTAACGATTCCAACGATCTCAGGATTGATCCCATATTCAAGCTGGCTCGACTTTACAGTGAAGGAGAGTGACTTAACAAAAGTGGGCATGATGCAGCCACATGGTTCTATCAGGCCGGTG
>CAJXNE010000165.1 GCA_913056285.1 uncultured Zetaproteobacteria bacterium
TGAAATCGATATTGGCTGCCGATGAGGTTGCTTCATTCGAAGCCATGCCACGGCAACAACTGTGGGATCTGGAGCAAAAATATGATGTGGATATCGGCAGAATTTATGGTGCTGTTCGTTTTGCCGATCAGGCGCCACTACAGCAATTCATTGTTCTGAACTGGTCACGTGATTCGCAACAGGCGACGCAAATCACAGAGGTGGCTATTGCGCAGCGCCCTGCATTGCTGGATGCGATCATGAAATCTTCCGGACCGTTTTATCAGCGCGCCGACGGCAGTTTTTACGATGATCATCTGGCGCTGGAAAGGCACGGTTATATAGCATTACTCAGCCGGGTGAAGGTGATCGAAGTGACCGGCAGTGTTGATTTTCAAGTCCTGGAGCAGGATTGTCTGCTCAAAGGCATGCCCGGATGACAGGCAAGCTGCGCAAGAAAACGATATTGTTAATGCGACAGGGCAAGGCGGATGCCGATGCCGTTGCTAATGAACGCTGCAAGGGCTCCGCACTGACCGTGGCGCTGTGTGATGATGGCAAGCGCAACGCCCAGCGAATGGGGGTGTGGCTGGCTGCGCATGATCTGATGCCTGATGAAATACTGTCTACCTCAGCCGAACGAGCCATTGTAAGCGCTGAAAAATGCATCAAAAGCATGGGGATCGGCGTGCAGGATTTGCGCATCGATCATCATTTGTACAAAGCCGGCCCCAAACGGTTTATCAAGGTATTGTCCGGATTGTCCGAGCAGACCCGTTGTGTTTTGATTGTCGGGGATAAAACCGGACTTGAGGCGCTGATCCGCTATCTGCTGTCAGGTGTTGATTCGGACGCCAGCATGCTCAAAGCTACATCCCTGGCTGTATTAACATTTGATGCGCTATGGTCCGGTTTGCATGCAGCAATTGCCCGGCTTGATCAATGCGTGCATGCGGCCAGTCTGCCCGGACGATTTCCCTATCCGGATGTGAATGGTGACGAACGCAGAGATCGACCGGCCTATTATTACCGGCAATCGGCGGTGATTCCTTATCGTAAGAAACATAAACGCATTGAAATCCTGCTGATTACATCCAGCAGCAATAAGCACTGGGTGGTGCCCAAAGGCATTTGGGAACCGGGTTTGTCGGCGCGTGATTCAGCCGCCAAGGAGGCGCTCGAAGAGGCCGGCGTCGAAGGTATCATCGATGTCGATCCGCTGGGTAGTTACGTTTACAATAAATGGGGTGGCGAGTGTCGGGTCGTTATATTTCCGATGCGTGTGGGTCATGTGGTGAATAAGAAGCAATGGCAGGAATCGCATCGGCAACGGCAGTGGTGTTCGGTCAGGAAGGCCCGGGCAAAGCTGTATCAACCGGCTTTGCTGCCAATGATTGATACACTGCTCAAAACCGTTGCGGCCAAATGAGTTGACGATGAATATGCCGCCAACGTCTGACGCATCCTATGCCGCTTTGATTCGGCACGGCGATTACCGCCATCGAGCCAATACGCCGGGAGCATTTCAGCCTTATCCATTGAACAGCGATGGCGAGCGGCAGGGCTTGCAATGTGTGCCGTTGCTGACGGCATTCAGTGAGAAGTATGAGGTTCCACTTATACCTGAAATTCATAGCTCATCTTTGCTTCGAGCCTGGCAGACGGCCGATATCATAGCTCAGGAGTTGACCGGAATGAACGATACGGGGGTTGATTCTCCAAGGCATCATACACTCATTCAAACGCCATTGCTGGGCGAGCGTTGTGTCGGCAATCTGGCAAATTTGACGGTGGCGGAAATCGAGCAGGTTGTGCGTGATGATCCGCGTTATGGCGATCTGCCGGAGGGCTGGAAATCGAACAGTCATTTTCGCTTACCTTATCCCGGGGCGGAATCTCTGTTGCAGGCAGGGCAGCGGGTGGCCGACTATATAGTACAAGTGATGCAGGCCGGGCAGCAACGGCACAGGCATGGCTTTGTGCAATTGTTTGTCGGTCACGGCGCGGCTTTTCGGCATGCGGCACATCATTTGGGAGTATTGAGTCTGGCCCGGGTAGGGCAGCTCAGTATGCACCATGCCAGACCGGTGTTTTTACGGCTCGATGCGGATCAATGCTGGCATCATCACAGCGGCGACTGGAAAGTACGCCCGAAGACTTCACGGTACACGGATTAAATATGAATTATTCTCAAGCAGCTCGATTATTACCCGATTATCGTGGTCTGGATTGGCTGGATGTAACACTGCCATCCGAGTCTGAGGACTGGATCAAGGGTAACAGACATTGTATTCGCCAGCGCAATAAAAGCCAGGCACAGACACGGCAATCGATTCAGCAACTGGTAGGTCAATATCAATGGCGCTGGCCGAAGCGGCCGATTGTTTTTATTTCTGATCTGCATGCCGATGCCGATGCGTTTTTTGCTTCACTGGTAGCCAGCGGTGGCATCAAAAAGACCGGGTCGGAAGATCACCAGTTCAAATTAACGTCGGGGGGCAAAGGCATGTTGTTCATTCTGGGCGGTGATTTTTTTGACAAGGGCCCGGATAACCTGCGTTTGCTGCGGGCAGTGGGCCTGCTGATCGGCGTCGGTGCCCGTGTCCGTCTGCTGGCGGGTAACCATGATGTGCGCGTGCTGCTTGGCATGCGTAGCGCCGGCCTTGCCGATGATCCGCATAACAGTCATTTTTTTATTCGTATGGGTCTCAAGGCAGTGCCCTTTCTATGCGAAATCCGGGATACCTTTTTATCGGATAAGGGTGCCTTGAAAGATGTGCCGGGCAAGAAAGAATGTAGAGCGCGGTTGTATCCGGGCAAACAGTGGTGGCAACAGTTTCCGCAGCAGGCGGATCAGAAAATGCCTGCATCACTGATCAGGAAAGAGATGCTTAAGGTCGAGAAAAAAATGGCCGGCTTTGAGCAGGGCTGTGCGGCAGCAGGGCTGAGCCTGCGCGAAGTGTATGCGGCGGCTCTGAAATGGCAGCAGATGTTTTTATCGCCGGATGGCGAATTCTACTGGTTCTATAAGCGTATGCGACTGGCTTATCGCAAAGGATCGTTCCTGTTTGTGCATGCCGGTATGGATGATCGTATTGCCGGCATGCTGCATGAACATGGCACCGGCGGATTGAACGGGTTGTTCAAACAACAGTTACATGGCAGCGCCTTTGACTTTTATTACGGTTCGGTCGCCAATACCATTCGAACCAAATACCGTTGTATTGATAAACCGTTGAGTCGCAAGGGTGCTATGCATGCTCATCAGGCTGGTATTCACGCCATCGTACATGGACATAAAAACCTGCATCGCGGACAACGGATTTCCGTGCGTAAAAGTATGCTGAATTTCGAATGCGATGTGACGCTGGACATCGGCTCACGCAGCAGGGAAGGACTGACATTGAAGGGGGCCGGCGCGACCATGATTAACCCGGACGGTTATGTTCTGGGTATCAGCTCGGACTATGATCGTATCAAAGTATTTGATACCAGATCCATCCTTGGCACTTACGAATGTGGTTAACGCGCATGGGTTTTTTCATGTTAAATAGAAAGGAATACAATCATGCAACTTGATAAAGATACGTTTCGCCATGAATCACTACAGGACAGCAAAACCATTCGCAAGTTGCTGCAGTCCATAACCGATGGCCTGGAAAAAGGCGAACTGGCATTTAGCGATGGCGTAAATGAGATTGTCATGGCACCCGATGGTCTGTTACATCTGAAACTCAGCGCCTCGAAAGAGGATGGACGTAATCGCATGTCTATCCGTGTAACCTGGCAGGAACAGTCAGACGTCAAATCGGGCAAAAAGTCACTCAAGGTGAACGGATCAAAATAGATGGTTTGAGTGAAGCAACTCGTCGGCATCGACCACATTGAATCAGTGATAACAAATATGTCATAGCGATGGTAAAACTGTTACAATTCGATGTCGGATGATGACATCATG
>CAJXNE010000166.1 GCA_913056285.1 uncultured Zetaproteobacteria bacterium
TGTCCGGGGTCGGACCAAGCTAACCTATTGATTCTATGTAATTAACGTCAATATACACTGTGTTTTCGGCGCTTAGAGTGTCCGTTTTGGTATCGAAATCGATACTATAATGCTTTTGGCCTGCTCTCTGCCGAATCGTCAAACTGGGCATCTGGCGGCTACGGGGCTCGGCCCGATTTGGAGGGGTCTACCGTCTTGTTTCGCCCAATCAGACCAATGCGCATACCTCGGCCTACACTCAGGCAGACCCCACCAGCAGCAGCTGTGGCCCGAAAGATTTATCAATGTGGTTTAAGGTCATGATCGGGATGCGCGAAGCAAAGCCCTGAAACAAGAAAAACGCCCTGCAAATTACAGGGCGTTTCATCTCTCTTGCCTTCGCCGATTTTTTTACTGCCTGAATCTATCTTCTATTTGTTGCAACGATCCGATCCGGGGCCACCGTGTCTGAATCCTTCTTTGCCACCTTTACGAAAGTGCTTTTTCATTTCAGCGGCCTTGCTGCGTTGCTCCGGAGTTAGCATGGCATATACTTTACTACGTTGCTCGCCACGATGGATTGCCATCTGCTTGACCAGTTCGGCCTTCTCGGTAGCCAGCTGTGCAACCTGTGCGCTGTAGTTTTTTGCTCCCGGATCAAGCTTCATCATGGCATCTCGGTTATCCTGCATGGCATCATGAATCGCCATACCGGCATTACGCCCATCGCGGTGAATCTGTTTGAATTGCTGACGCTGTTGCTCGGTCAGATTCAATGTATCGGCCATGCGCTCCATATGCCGCATGCCATCAGGACCGTGGTGCGGAAATGCATAGGCCGGGCTTGATAGCGACGCCAGTGCGAATGCGGCTACGGCAAATAGCATCATGGCCATTTGCTTGTAATTAAAAAACGTGTTCCGGTTGAATTGATATTTCATCTGTTATCTCCTTGAATAGCGACGTAAGTCGCGTTATGAAAATTCAACGAATGAATAACAATTGATAGAATCCGTCATTTGCTATTCAAAAGTTGTTACGCATCTACTGCGCATGGCGAATACTGGGAGTGAAGCTGCAACGTTGTTCGCCCACTCTGCAAATATCGTGCAAACAAATGTAAAGCATCTGTAAAAACAGCCAACAATAGCTGTTCCCAAGGCTGATTCGTGGCAAGATAAGCCCATGCATGTATTACTCATTGATGACGACACCGAACTCTGCGAGCTGATGGGTCGTTTCCTGGAATCCGAAGGCTTTGACATATCCATGGCCTATGATGGCAACCAGGGGCTGGAGATGGCACTGACAAGCGGTATCGATCTGGCCGTGATTGATATCATGATGCCCGGCAAGAATGGTATGGATCTGCTGCGTGAACTGCGCCAAAGCTCCAACCTGCCCGTGATTATGTTAACGGCCCGTGGCGAAGAGATGGATCGCATTATCGGGCTTGAACTGGGCGCTGATGATTATATTCCCAAACCATGCAATCCCAGAGAGCTGGCCGCCAGAATCCGTTCAGTGCTGCGTCGCACAGACCAATCGGAACCGAAAAGCAATGAAAGCCAGTCACTTCACCACTTTGGCACACTCCAGTGGCAACCCCAATCACGCACGGTATTGAATCAATCCGAGCCCATTGAACTCACCGCCACCGAATACAATATTCTGGCTGCCTTGATGCAGCATGCCGGTGAAGTGGTGAGCAAACATGATTTGAGCCAGACTGCACTTGGCAAACGTTACGGGCCATTTGATCGCACGCTTGATGTACATATCGGGCATCTGCGCAAAAAACTTCCTGACGCTCAAAACAACCAGCCCCGCATCAAAACTGTACGCAGTGTCGGCTGGCTGTTTATTGCTGAATAATCATGCGCATATTCTGGAAAGTCTTTCTCATTCTGATCGTCACGCTGCTGCTGACAGCCGCCGTCTCCACCTGGCTGAGCCGAACATGGATAGAGCAAAACAGACAGGTTGAAATGCGCTTGCGTGCGCTCTCTGATCTCGGTGATACAGCTGTCGCACTCTATGAACAGGAGGGCGCCTCCACGCTTCATCACTGGCTACGCCAGACCATGAGAAAAAAACATATTCGTGGCGTATTGATCACCACGAACGATGAACAGATTTCATTGCGTCGCGTGCCGCCTGAGTTACAACGTTTAGCCCAACAGGCTGCTAATGAGAAGCAGCCGCTTCATCTGGTTCGACCGCCTTTGATTGCCAGCGCAACACCGATTCAAAATGACTCAGGCTATTATATCTGGCTGGCCTCCAGCCACCTTCCACCTGAGCAGATGCGCCAGGGAAGCACCCAGATGCTGTTGATTCGTATCATCATTTTTTTACTGGCCATTGCGCTGATCAGCTGGTTATTAACACGTTTGTTCACCCGCCCTGTCCGCCTGTTACAAAAAACAACGGAACAACTGGCGCTGGGGCGGTTAGAGACAACAACGCCCTCTCACCTTTCTAAACGTCAGGATGAGTTAGGTGATCTGGCCCGCAGTATCGATCATATGGCCGGTCAATTGGATAATCTCATTCATAGTCACAAACAGTTATTACGCGATATTTCGCATGAACTGCGCTCGCCACTGGCCCGCTTGCAAGTGGCCCTGGAGTTGGCCCGCAATGCAACCGCAGGTAAGGCCGATACGGAGCTTGATCGTATTGGTCTGGAAGCGGAACGGCTCAATACATTGATCGGAGAGGTGCTCACGCTGGCTCGCTTTGAGCAGGGTGCCGTTGAAGCCAGCCTCACCCCGTTACAGCTGAATACGCTGTTGCAGGAGATTGCCACCGATGCCGCTTTTGAGGCGGAAGCGGTCGGAAAATATGTGCAGTGCAGTGAGCTTGCAAGCTGTGAGATCAGAGCTGACCGCTTATGGATAAGTAGTGCGCTGGACAATGTCATTCGCAATGCGGTACGCCACACAGCAGCCGCTACAGCGGTGGAAATCTCACTGCAAACAGATAACAGCCATGCCGTTATATCCATACGCGATCATGGTGAAGGCGTATCCGATGCCGACCTGTGCCAGCTGTTTGAGCCCTTTTTCAGAGCCTCTGAAGCCAGAGAACGGCATAACCCAACAGGCAATAGCGGTTACGGCCTTGGCCTTGCCATCGCCAAACGCGCCATTGTTTTGCATGGTGGAGATATCAATGCCCGCAATCATGCCGAAGGTGGACTGCTCGTTACCATTAACCTGCCTGTCACAGCATAAAAAGGTTCATCGCGCATTTACGGGAATGGTCGATAGAAGCACAAATCCAATATGGAAAACAAAAAACAGTAGCTCAAAACGCTGCAATTATTGGCATTAAACCCATATCATCCTGCTTTACGCCTGCATGCTCTCGAAGGGCGTTTATCGGAACTGGACTCGCTTTCAGTCAATCTGAGCTATCGCATCACGATAGAGTTCGCCATTGAGAATCATGAAATTATTCCTGTTAATGTTGGCGCGCACGACGGTGTTTATCGTTGAGTCGCTATCAAAAGAAAATGGAATTCCATGCCAAACATGAATGAACCTGTATTACATGCGTGTTAAAGCCGCGAAACGTCAGCCAGATTCAGGAACAGTGCACGCAGTCGGGCCAGCAGCGCCAGGCGGTTGCCCCGCACCCCTTGATCATCGGCCATCACCATCACATCATCAAAGAAGCTATCCACCGGTTCTCTGAGACCAGCCAGTGCACGTAATGCGGGCGCAATGCTGCTTTCAAAATCGCCGCTGGATACCGCTGCCTGAAAGCCTGCTTCAGCGTGACCCAATGCATCATAAAGGGCTGTTTCGGCGGCTTCGCTGAACAGGGATGCATCAACTGTCGCCGGGATATTGTCGGCTTTTTTCAGGATATTGGCGATGCGTTTGTTGGCCGCGGCAAGAAAGCCGTG
>CAJXNE010000167.1 GCA_913056285.1 uncultured Zetaproteobacteria bacterium
CGCGCAAGCAAAACCATGTGCATTGCGGTGATCAGCCTGGGATACGCCGATGGCCTGCCGCGCGGTTTAAGCAATCGCGGTCACGCATGCTTTGCCGGAAATAAACTCCCTATCGTCGGACGCGTCTGTATGGACTATACTATGCTTGATGTGACAGATGTAGCGATTCATCCGGGAGATGCCGTGGAATTCTGGGGCGAACATATACTGGCCAATGATGTGGCCCGATCAATAGACACGATCAGCTATACGCTGTTCACCGGTATTGGCGCGCGCGTTCAGCGTCTGGCGGGATATTCCGGCTAATGCTGGCGCTACAGGCTATCGGAGCAGCAGCTCAGCGACTGGCCTATGCGGTAGGTCTGTATCCGTTGATGATGAGCAAAGTTCTGGGGCGCCTGCACAAACCACCATGGTTTTTCTCCCTGATCATCCGACAATGTGAAATGGTCGGCGTACAATCCCTGCCCGTCGTACTGCTCACCGCAGTATTCACCGGCATGGTGCTGGCGCTACAATCATGGGTTGCTTTTCATCGTTTTGGTGCCGAAAGTATGATCGCCACCGTCGTTTCCCTCTCCATGCTGCGCGAACTGGGACCGGTACTGGTCGGCTTGATGGTGGCCGGTCGGGTCGGCGCCTCATTTGCAGCGGAGCTGGGCACCATGCGGGTATCCGAACAAATTGATGCGCTGTGGACACTGTCCACTGATCCGGTGCGTTACCTGGTGATGCCGCGTATTCTGGCCGCCACGCTGATGATGCCAATGCTGGTCATGCTGGCCGATGCCATCGGCATGGCTGGCGGCTATTTTATCAGCGTACATGCGCTCGATCAGAATCCCCATACCTATATGACCCACTCCTATGACTATCTGGAACTGATGGATCTCTATTCCGGCCTGCTAAAAGCGATGGTCTTCGGCGCTATTATCGGGCTGGTGAGTTGCGCTGAAGGCTATTACTGCGAAGGCGGTGCAGCAGGCGTCGGCAAGGCCACTACGCGCGCAGTTGTGGTCAGCGCCATGAGCATTCTGATTGCTGACTACATCCTCACCGCCTGGATTTTCAAATGAGTGCGCGCCGATGAATCCTTCCACAAAGATAAGTCTGCGTGGCGTGCATAAATCGTTTAAAGGGCGCAAGGTGCTCGACGATATCAGCCTGGATATTCTGCCCGGCGAATCCCATATTGTGATTGGGCTGTCAGGCGCCGGTAAAAGCGTGCTGCTAAAATGCATTCTCGGCCTGATCAAACCGGACAGCGGTACGATTCTAATCAACGGCGAAAATTGGTTCTCCTTGCCGATTGATGAACGATTGAAACGCATGGCATGCGTTGGCGTGCTGTTTCAGGGGGCCGCCCTGTTCGATTCCATGCCAGTATGGGAAAATGTTGCATTCGTACTGCGTCGGCAGGGCATGTCCAAACCGGAGGCGCGTGATCGGGCCGACGAGATGCTGGACCTGGTGGGGCTACCCGGTATCGGCGATAAAATGCCGGCTGAATTATCCGGCGGCATGAAAAAGCGAGTCGGCATGGCGCGCACCATCTGCCACAAGCCGGAAATTATTTTTTACGATGAACCGCTGGCAGGACTCGATCCGGTCATGTCCGATGTCATCACTACCTTGATGAAACGACTACATGAGCGTATGAATGTCACCTCGCTAACCATTGCCCACAGCATGAAGCTGGTGCGTGAATTCAGCGATCGGGTCAGCATGCTCTATGAAGGCAGGGTTTATCAGCAAATGTCCCGTGATGAAATCGACCAATGTCAGGATCCGGTCTTCAAGCAGTTCATTGAGGGCCGGGCGGATGGGCCCATCCAGTTAACAGACCATGGTCATGACAAGGAGGCAACATGAACGCACAAGCCCGACTGGGAGCATTTCTGCTCATTGCTCTTGTCACCCTAGCCCTGTTCAGCAGCAAAATCGGCGGTTTCCAGTGGACTGAACCGGAAGGCTCAAGTATCGATGTGATTTTTACGGATGCTTCCGGCATTGCCATTCAGACGCCGGTATTGATGGCCGGCGTACAGGTTGGCGACGTTGCATCTATCGGCCTGAAAGGCAATCAGGCCTTGGTTAAATTGCATATTCAACCGGACATTCATCTACCCGCCTCTACCCGCGCCCATATTGCCGGTGGCGGTTTGGTTGGCGAAAAATATATCGCTCTGAGCGCCATAGCCGGAGATAAGCAGCCGCTGACAACAGCGATCATACCTTCCTCCTCCGGCGGTAATTTTCGTGATATGATTTCCCGGGCTGCAGGACTGACCGATGATGCCAGCCGTTTCTTCAATAAAGCGGAACGCATTACCGATACTCTCGGCGCAATCATTGCCGAAAATCGCGATGATATTCATACCACGACACATGGCATGGCGCAGCTAATCGAGGAGAATCGACCAGATATTCACAGCGCAACGCATGACATTTCGGGCATCATCAAGGATAACCGCAAGCAGGTGGACAAGCTGATGCGCACGCTGCCCAAGGCAGCCGGTGCCAGTCAGATCTTCTTCACCGAGGGTGCCGCCGCCATGCATGATTTGCGAGAATTGGTTGTCGACAACCGTGAAAATCTATACCGCACCCTGTTTGAATTACGCATCGCATCGGAGAATCTGGCGGCATTTTCTGATGATATCCGCAGAAACCCGTGGAAAATGCTAAAGGAAAAACCGGAGATCAAGGCAAACAAACGCGACCGGCAACGGCGCATGGAAGAAATGCTCATGACCACCGGTAGAATGGGCCTTGTACCAGCGCATAAATAGGCCCCGGAAATGGCTGCGGGTCGTGGTGGCTATGCTTCTGATGACAGCATGGCCAGTGCATGGCTCGGCTAAAACAGACTTCCAGAAAGCGCAGCAACTCATAGAACAAGGCCGAATCACCGAAGCCAGAAGAGCATTGCAATCCGAGTTAAGAATCAACCCCCGCAATATCGAAGCGCGCTATGATCTTGCCGTACTGCTGGAAGATATTGATCACCTTGCCGATGCACAGACCCTATATACAAAAAACCTGCAACTTTCCTGGCACCTCCCCAGCCTGGTGAATTTGGCTGCCCTGCTGGAACGACAGGGGAACTTGGGGAAAGCCCGTCAATGGCTTGAAACTGCGACGAAAAAAATGCGCCATGAAGCTGCGCCATGGTATTTACTGGCCGCTATATCCGAAAAAAAAGGGCGTCTGAACATAGCCGTCGCGCAGTATAAACGTGCACTTAAAGCCGATCCGTTGAATGGATTTGCATGGCTACATTTTGCTGAATTCCAATCCAGACACCGCTTGGCTGACAAGGGTATGACATTTGCAAAAAAGGCGACACGCCTACTACCTGACTGCGCCCCGTGCTGGCGCAGTTACGGCAATATCCTTCAAACAACCGGCCACAGCAAACAGGCTCTTACAGCCTATCAGCGAAGCCTTGCTATCCAGCCTGATAGCCGAACCCGTCAACAGCTAATCCATGTGCTGCGCAAGCTGGGTCACACTGACCGGGCCGAACGCATGCAGCAGGCGCTTGATGCATGGAAAAAACATCATCGGAAGCCATAACCGGATAGCTACGATATTGATTAAGGAAATGTACGGACATGAATGCCTATTCCAGGAGCGAACACGGGTTCTCGCACCCATCCGCTCAACTTGAGATAATTCAAAACTAACAGAATAAAAAAGCCCCCGACGTTTCCATCAGGGGCTTTCTTTAGTGGCGGAGCGGACGGGACTATTCCGGGCATCCTGCCCTTCACCCTGCGGGCCGCCGTCGTGCCTCCGGCGTTCAAAATCGCTCCTGCTATTTTGTCCAAACCCGAACACGGGTTCTCGCACCCATCCGCTCAACTTGAGATAATTCAAAACTAACAG
>CAJXNE010000168.1 GCA_913056285.1 uncultured Zetaproteobacteria bacterium
TCCTTTCGCTCTGAAATATTGATGGCTACCAGCGAACGCATCATGTCGTGCTTGATCGCCTGCAGGCGATTCCAGCCATCTTGTTCATCGCCTTCCACATCCGCCTCGGCTGCTAGCCGCGCCGCCAGTGCAGCCCAGTCATTCACCCGGTAATGATCGGTGATAAATGTCAGCGACTCGCCAGTAGCAGCATCGACCATATTCGGAATGGAGACTGGTGCGGCAAGCAGCTTCATCCAGTGACCGGCGATGGCCAGCGCAGACATTTCGTCCTTGTGCTCGATAAATTTATCTTTGGACATCCGATCAAGCATTGCCATGAGATCATTCAGAGATTGGCGGGGAATATCATAAATGGCACCGGACAGTTCAAGGTGATCGCCACAATCCATAATACGGGCCGCCCATACGCTCCACTGGCGAGCATGCCGTGAACCGGAACGTTCACGCACCCACACATCATCGACACCTTCATGCCTCAAATCATGCAACAAAACACCGTCGCCTGCCCGTACCTCGCGAATTTCGTAAAGGCGTAGTGGTCTATCGCGCAACTGTTGAAGATATTGCTGCTGTTTTGAAGTCATCAGCGCCCCGCCAACACCAAGCACCATATCCATGACAAACTGTTTTTTGCCGCCATGCCGCAAACGGCCATCGGCAAGCAGATACTCGAACATATTGGTTTCAAGCATCTGTTGCATTCCAGCCTCGATATCCTGAATGGCCTCATACTCTTCACCGGACAGATCACCAAACCAGACCTCATCGACCCAGCGTTTCACCGCATGGCGGTGATACCGGTTCAGCCATTCCAACGCTTTTTCTACCGCGCCAGCACTTGAAGCATCTGCTACCTTTTGTTGAGCAATGCGCTCTTTTCTCAAACAGCACTGTTTATACTTTTTGCCCGAACCACATGGGCATGGGGCATTACGTCCGATTTTCAATATCAGCCTCCAGAACACAGGAGTCACGCAAAGAATGCAAAGGGATAAAGAATGTCCTGTTCACAAACAATCTGCAATAGCCATGCCGGCTGCATAGCCGGAGGACCATGCCCACTGAAAATTATGGCCGCCCAGATGCCCTGTCACATCAACCACTTCACCGATGAAATACAGCCCTGATATTTTTTTACTTTGCATGGTTTTTGATGACAACTCATCCGTATCAACGCCGCCGACGGTCACCTCGGCAGTACGGTATCCTTCCGTACCATTAGGCTTGAGTATCCAGCCATGCAGGAGGCTGGCGAATTCCCGCACCTGTTTTTCGCTGATCTGCCCGAGCCTGTTTTCGCCGGGATAGTCTTTCATCAACAGTTGAACCAGCCGTTTGGGCAACAGTTCGGATAGTACCGTCGCCAGATGCGCTTGTGGCCTCTGCTGTTGCTTCTGTTTAAGAAAAGCGGCGGCCTCGATATGAGGCAGCAGATCAATCAACAGTGAATCCCCCGGTTGCCAATAGGAAGAAATCTGCAATATGGCCGGGCCGGACAGGCCGCGATGGGTGAACAGCATCGCTTCAGTAAAAGACTGGCTTCGGCAAGTTGCCCGCACATCAAGCGAAATACCGGCCAGCGCATTCAAATCCTCTTTTTGCTTGCCTGTGAATGTGAACGGCGCCAATCCGGCCACAGGTGGAACCACATGCAGACCGAATGATTCGGCCAGTTTTATGCCGAACCCTGTCGCACCCATTTTAGGAATAGACAGACCGCCGGTAGCCACCACCAATGCATCGGAGCTGAAATCCCCCTTGCTGGTTTTGAGCATAAACTGTTCTTTTTTCTCAACAGACAGAATCTCTGTTTGCGTAGAAATCTGTACGCCAAAATTCCGGCAGGGCTGCAGCAACATATTGAGAATATCCCGCGCTGAATCATCGCAAAAAAGTTGGCCGTGTTTCCGCTCATGATAGCTGATGCCAAATTGTTTGACCCAATCGATAAAATCATCTGCTGAAAAACGCGCCAGCGCCGATTTGCAGAAATGCGGATTGGCCGAAATAAAATTGGCTGGCGAGCACAAGCGATTGGTGAAATTACAACGTCCGCCACCGGAGATCAGGATTTTCTTGCCCGCCTTTTCGGCATGATCCAGCACCAGCACTGACTTCCCAAAGCCTGCCGCCGTACCGGCGCACATCAATCCGGCAGCACCCGCACCAATGATAATGGTATCATAGCTTTGCATCTTGCGAATTGTGCACACCCGTCACGATTGCGACAGCATTACATTACAATATGATGACGTCGTAAGAAGTCATCATAGCGCCCATGGACGGATTTTTTACGACTTCATCACAACATAACATAGTATTTTAATCAGTTATTCAGAAATGGTTGTCATAATGCTCCATCATTAACGTCTAAGGCAGCAGGAGCGATAATGAAACGAATGATCTTTTTATGGATGGTGATGATCATGGCGACAAACCCGGCAATGGCGCAAGAGACTGAAATAGCCACGTTTGCGGGCGGCTGTTTCTGGTGCATGGAACATCCATTTGATGAACTCGATGGCGTCATTTCCACCACCTCAGGTTATACCGGCGGGCACAAGAATCACCCGAGTTATGCCGAGGTATCTTCCGGCACAACCGGCCATGCAGAAGCTATCGAGATCCGTTTTGACCCGAAGCGCGTCACGTATCAAAAGCTACTGGATGTCTACTGGCGCAATACCGACCCTACCACGCCGAACAGGCAGTTCTGCGATGTCGGTACGCAATACCGCCCGGCCATTTTTTATCATTCAGAAGCGCAGAAGCAGGCTGCCGAAGCTTCAAAACAGGAACTCATGCAGCACAAATCTTTTGACCGACCAATCATCACGGAAATCACCGCCGCAGGTCCGTTCTGGCCGGCTGAGGAATATCACCAGAATTATTATCTGAAGAATCCGATTCGCTATAAATTCTACCGCTACAACTGTGGCCGCGACCAGCGTCTGCAGCAACTGTGGGGGGAGGCCCAATGAAACGCAGGACATTTCTAAAGGCCGGCCTTGCCGCTGCAGCACTGTTCACACTGCCGCTAGCCATGCAGGCAGGTCAGAAAAGGAAGGGAAGCATGATCAAAAAAATCAGCAAATCAGAATCCGAGTGGCGACAGTCACTGACAGCGGAACAGTTCGACGTACTCCGGAAAGAAGGCACCGAACGCCCGTTTAGTAGCCCTCTGAACAAGCAATATGACGATGGTATATACGCCTGCTCCGGCTGCGATTTACCCCTGTTTGAATCATCTGCCAAATTCGATAGCGGTACCGGCTGGCCCAGCTTCACCACTCCTATTGAAGGGCATATTGAAACCAAACGCGATTTCAAAATGGTATTACCCCGCACCGAATACCATTGCGCCCGCTGCGGCGGTCATCAGGGCCATGTATTCAACGATGGCCCCGAGCCGACCGGCCAACGCTGGTGTAATAATGGCGTAGCGCTCAAGTTTATCCCGTCCTGAGCGCAACAAATTTGAGGAACGCGCTGGTATTATTCAGGCATCGCGCAGAAAGAAAATGAATGGTTCTGTAACGAGCTTGTGCCTGTACTTTTCATTGGCGACACACTTTTTCAGTGGGATAACATCTCTCAAGTAGCGCTCCATTATCTCTTCTAATGATCTGTAATCTGCTTTGAGAATATCTTTAAATGTATCGTTTTTTATCGACTCTTCTATTTTATCTATTCTGCTTTGAATAGAAGCACTATCCATTTCACCTTCAACGTAAAGGACTGGAGTTTTCTTACCTTGTCTTATGTTTTTGTAATGAAGAAAATCATAACCACTAGCTACTGCAGCTGCTTCATGTAACATCATTAAAGTTTTACCAGTTCCAGCTGGGGCAAAAACTTGACGTATCTGCTGTGTAGCA
>CAJXNE010000169.1 GCA_913056285.1 uncultured Zetaproteobacteria bacterium
GATTAGATCGACTATGGGCGAGTAAAATTATTTGTACTGAACATCCGGATATAAAATCAAAAGAATCCCTCCCTGTCCGCCGCAAAACCTTCCTCTACATGCTCGCCTACGCAGAGTACCACCAGCGTCATGTAAACGATCCTGTTGAGCATCTAAAGAGGGTGTCTAAAAGTGCCGATGATGTCGTTAAAAAATTCAGGGAAGGGGCCAGTAGAGCATCAATGGAGAAATCCATGGATTGCCTTGATGATTTTGCCATTACAGGTAGAAGAGAGGCAAAAAGAGCCGAGATCGGTCAAAAAGACGAAAACATGATGACATGGGTTGAATGGCGTGTTGATCAACTTGAGAAGAGTGTTAAGTATGCTTCATCGAAAGGTATTGTTCCCCTAAAGGCTTCAATTGGAAAGGCTACAACACTTGAGCCCGGTCATGAAATCAGCCATGATAAATTTGATATCTACTCTGATGCTCAAAAGTTTTTGGGTGAGAAGATGTCTTTGAGTGAGCTTGGGTATTAATACATAGCCATAACCAGGAAGCAAAGCAATCTATGAGACTATCCGAATGACCGCCTTCGGCCGTTCTCAGTCGGTCATTTTGTAGCACGGGTGCTCAATTGCACTGGCATGCCGGATAAGTGCAATGTTCAGTTGAATTGAGTGCAATCTGCAAGAAGTTTTGTTCACCTATTATTTATGCCTGTCGGCTATTGATTGGTATGATTTCCGCACCATCGCGTAGGCCATCCAGATAATCAGCCCAGTGGTTCATTAGCTTCACACGCTCCGGTAGGTGGCGGGCATGGTTATAGGCTTCCTTGATGGCATTGCCCTCCTTATGCGCCAGTTGTCGCTCGATCACATCGGACGGCCATCCCTGTTCATGCAGAATGGTGGAGGCCATTGCGCGAAAGCCGTGGGCGCAGATTTCCTCCTTGCTGTAACCAATCCGGCGCAATGAAGCATTGACGGTATTTTCACTCATGGGGCGGGAGGCATTGCGGATAGATGGGAATACATATTTACCATTGCCGGTAAGTGCGTGCAGTTCATTCAAAATATCCACGACCTGACTGGCTAGTGGCACAATATGCATCACGCGCATTTTCATCTTCTCTGCTGGGATGCGCCACTCGGCTTTTTCCAAATCTATTTCTGACCATTCGGCATGGCGTAATTCTCCCGGCCTGACAAACACATACGGGGTGATGCGCAAAGCGCACTGAACAACAAACGTGCCTTCAAATGCATAAATGGCACGCAGCAATGCACCCACAGCCTTTGGCTCGGTAATCGTTGCACGGTGTTTGACGTTTAATGGTGTGAGTGCGCCTTGCAATCCAACGGTTGGATCATATTTCACCTTGCCGGTGGCAATGCCGTAACGAAATATCCGGCTGCACAGCATTTTAAGGCGATGGGCTGTTTCAATCGTACCCCTTTTTTCCACGCGCTGAACCAAAGCTAATATATCGGGTGCCTCTATTTCTGCGATGGGGCGAGAGCCAATCCACGGGAGGATATGCTTGTCCAGCTTGGCTTGTGTATTGACGATGGTTGTCTTGACCCATTGTGCGGATTGCTTGGCCATCCATTCAGTCGCCACGCCTTTGAATGTGGCTGCATTCGATTTGGCAATGGCCTTTCGCCTGTCAGATTGTTTACTTTGGCTGGGGTCGATATTCTGTTCCAATAACTTTTTGGCTGATTCGCGCTTGGCGCGAGCCTCTTTCAGACTGACCCGTGGATATACGCCTATGGCCATAGTTTTGCGCTTATTCCCGAAGCGATAATCCAGCCGCCAATATTTCCCTGATTTCTTCACCAGCAGGTATAGTCCGCCACTATCGGACAGTTTTTTCTGCGTTTTACCGTTCGGAATTGTTGCTGCCTTAACCTTCACATCAGATAATAATGCCATCGCCACCTGCCTTGTGACGGTACTTTTCCATGTCGCCTTTCCAGAACAGAAAAAGTACCGTCAGAAGTACCGTCAATTTGTCGGTATTTCCGTGGACAGTATAGGATGGAATGGACAATGGGGCAATAAAAAAGCCAGCAATCACAACGATTACTGGCTTTCCCTGTGCATCCTTGGATGCTTTGTTGGTGCCGAAGGCCGGAGTCGAACCGGCACGGCCGTGAAGCCACTGGATTTTGAATCCAGCGTGTCTACCAGTTCCACCACTTCGGCATATCGTGTGAAGGCTATTGAAAGACGGCGCGAAGCATTGTCATCTCGCTTTGTGCTGTCAAGCTGTTGGTGGTTCAATCGCCATTCGGAATCGTCATGAGGTCTTAAAATTCGCCTGCGCCCTGAATAAAATCCAGCGTCACCTAGTCATTCTGGCAACACCGAATGGTATTGCTCCTTCGTCAGTCGCTCGTTTTGCCTTTGCTTACCAATCATACACTTATGTGCCTGATTTGGCAGGCCATCCATAGCCTGCATGGATACTCGGGTTTTCTTAGCTCTTCGGGTTGCTTGCAATACAAATGAAAGCGATAAGTGTTAGGGGAAATGCTCGCCAAGGGGCTGGTTGAATGAATTCTGATTCACAAAATGATTTTGATGTCGTCATCACAGGTGGCGGCGCGGTGGGAGCAACGCTGGCGTTGGAACTGGAACGGCTGGGTTATCGCGTTGCCGTGATTGAATTGCGGACGCCTTCATTTACGTCCACGAATCCCGAGCGCGTGATTGCGTTGAATTACGGGTCCCGCTGTCATCTGGATCGATTGGGTTTGTGGCCCGATGTTGTAAGTAGCGGTGGCGGTGACATTAAGCATATTGTGGTGACCGAACCGGGTAATCGTGGTCGTGTCGATCTGGATGTCGCCAATTCCGCACATGCAACGCCTGATATGCAGGAACTCGGTTATGTCGTTGAGATGGGCAAGTTGCTGGAGCCGATGTATCAACGCTTGCAGGAATCATCTGTCGAACTTATTTCTCCGGCATCGGTGGCCGGTTTTGATGTGTTAGATCAGCAGGTAAAGATTCAAGTTCAGCGCGAAGATCAATTATTTGAGATCACAGCCACCTTACTGGTTGGCGCCGACGGCACCTATAGCCAGATTCGTTTTCAGGCCGGTATTGGTGTGTTCGGCTGGGATTATAATCGTTTCGGCATCGTTGCATCGGTAGCCTGTGAACATGGTCATAGCGAAACTGCATACGAATGTTTTCGCAGCTCCGGTCCGCTGGCCTTTTTACCACTGGCTGATGGTCGCTTTTCTATCGTTTGGGCTGCTACGCCGGGTGAGGCCACGCAGTTGCTGGCCATGAGCGATGATCAATTTATCGACGCTCTGGGGAAAGCAGCCGGAGAAACGACTATGAATCAAATTGGTACGATCACGGCGACTTCGCGTCGCGCCAGCTTCCCTCTGGAATTAACCGTTGCCAAAACATTCGCCACATCGCGACTGGCGCTGGTCGGAAATGCTGCTCATACCGTGCATCCGGTGGCAGGGCAGGGCATGAATCTGGGGCTTCGGGATGTGGCGGCGCTGGTTGAAATGCTGGACTCTGAACTGGCGCATAACGATCCGGGGCAGTCGATTATGATGCAGGGCTATGCCGAAACACGCCGTGCCGATGTGGCTGCTGTGGCCGGGTTTACCGAGTCGATGGTGCATGTGTTTGGCAGCAACGCGCCCGGTGTCAAATGGGTAAGAGGCATGGGGCTGGAGAAATTACCGCGCGCGCAAAAGCTGTCCGATCTGCTGTTGCGGCAGGCTTCCGGCGTCGGACAGTTGCGTTCCAGGGAGATTGCAGCATGAATGTATCGAAGTATGAACATTCAGATTACGCAGATGTGATTATTGTCGGCGGTGGCATGGTGGG
>CAJXNE010000170.1 GCA_913056285.1 uncultured Zetaproteobacteria bacterium
TCATCGAAACATTGTCATGATCGGACCATGCCACAATCAGATAAGAGTGCAGTGCCGAATTGATCGCAAAGACAAGCCCGAACAGAGCCAGACCACCGACAATGATGGGTTGAATACCTAGATCCAGTTGAAGCGTTGCCGGAATCGCAGCGGTAACGCCTGCCAGTACCAGCCCCCAGAGAATCGTGCTTCCACGACCTGCATTTTTCGGGAGTAATTTAGGTGCAAATGCTTGCACGATACCGTACCCAATCACCCAGAGGGCGAAGAATGCTCCGACTTCTGTAAAGCTCCAGTTCAATATCCCTTGCATGAATACAGGCAGTGCAACAACGAACCAGACATCACGCGCCCCAAAAAGGAAGAAACGCGCTGCCGAGAGCCAATTTACCGCCGGTGACTTGGAGAAAACGGCGGTAAATTTCGATTTTTCTTTCAGTTTACCCAACTCAGAGGGCAACAGGGTTGCAGTTAGTATCAGGGCCACAAAGAGCAAGCCGATCATGGCCCAAAGTGCACCTGTAAAGCCTAGCGCCGCCAGCAAAAATCCGCCCAGAAAGAAACCGACCCCTTTCAGCGCGTTTTTCGATCCTGTGAGCACAGCCACCCAGCGAAACAGCCCCCCTGCTTGTGTTTGCGCGGGCAATAAGAGTTTCACCCCGGCTTTCGCGCTCATTTTATTCAAATCTTTGGCGATACCGGAAAGCGCCTGCGCAGCCATCACCCATGGGACTGTAAGCATGGGATGTGGCACAAGAAGCATAGCAAGCGAAACGATTTGCAAACCCATGCCAATATGCATGGTGCGGTTCAGGCCGATCCGTGAACCCAGCCAGCCGCCCACCAGATTGGTGACAATGCCGAAGAATTCGTAGAACAGGAACAGCATGGCGATTTCCAATGGACTGTAACCCAATTGATTGAAATAGAGCAACACCAGCATGCGCAGTGCGCCATCGGTCAGTGTAAATGCCCAATAGCCACCGGTAACGGTCAGATAATGGCGGAAACCAGAATCCACTAGAGCGCCTCAGCTACCTTCGCGGTCAACCCCATCATACGATTCACATAGCCCCACTCATTATCGTACCAAGCATAGATTTTCACCTGCGTACCGTTCACGACCATCGTGCTTGGTGCATCAATAATGGATGAGCGAGGGTCATTGGTATAATCCACGCTCACCAGTGGGCGCGTTTCATATCCCAGAATATCCTTGAGATAGCTGTTGGATGCCTCCTCAAATAGTGCATTAACCTCTTCGACAGAGGTTTCACGCATCGCTTCAAATACGAAATCGGTGAGCGATGCGTTCAGCAATGGAACACGCACGGCATGCCCGTTTAATTTACCTTCCAGCTCGGGAAATATTTTGGTGATCGCTTTGGCAGAACCTGTACTGGTCGGAATCAGCGACTGTCCGCAAGCACGCGCCCGACGCAAATCCTTATGCCCTTTATCAACGATCGTCTGGGTATTTGTAATATCATGGATCGTTGTCATGCAGCCGTGTTTGATGCCGATCTGCTCATGCATCACTTTGACTACCGGTGCCAGACAGTTGGTGGTGCAGGAGGCGGCGGTCAATAGATGATGCTCTTCCGGGTCGTAAAGATGGTCGTTTACACCATAGACAACATTGAGCGGCCCTTCGACGGGTGCCGCTACAATGACTTTTTTCACGCCTTGATCGAAATAGGCCTGCAATTGATCCACCTTGCGGAACTTGCCCGTCGCTTCGATGACAATATCACAATCTGACCAGTCGCTGGCGCTAATGGCCTGATTTGAGCTATAAGCCAATGGCTTGCCATCGATCACCATCTGATCCCCTGATGCTTCACAGTCATGGCCCCAACGTCCATGTACCGAATCAAACTCCAGCAGATGCGCCGAACCGGCTGCATCACAGGCAATCTCATTGATCTGTACCACCCCAAAGCCCTGCATTTCCCAGCCTGCTCTAAGTCCCAGACGCCCCATGCGTCCAAACCCGTTGATTCCTACCTTGATACTCATCTCCGCTCCTTTTTATCGACTGCCGCTATCCAGATACGAATCCGATTGGATATCTCATTGTGAATACGGCGAAACTCTTTTAGTTGACTCTCTTCACTACTGCTTGGCTCGACAGGGTCATCGAAAGACCAGTGAATTCTTTCGCTGTCTCCGGGAAATGTCGGGCACTGGTCTTTTGCCTTATCACACACTGTAATGATGTAATCAAAGTGCTCATCAAGAAACTGCGTTAAATGTTTGCTTTCTGCCCGGCTTGCATCGATACCGGCTTCGGCGAGAACCCTGATGGTAAGCGGATGCACGCCTCTGGGATTAACGCCGGCACTGAACACCTCGAAGCTGTCACCTCCGAGAGAGCGTAAAACATGCTCGGCCATCTGGGATCGGGCGGAATTACCTGTACATAAAAATAAAACACGAATCGCCATCTCTACCTCCTGATATGGTCATATCCTGATGGGTGAATATGTCATTGGTGTGACAAGCGTTCAAAGCGTTTTTTCCAGAATGTGAGATCCGGTGAGTGTTGCCCTTCTATTTTGAGCCCGCCCTTTTTTTCTTTTGCAAGTTGGTCATATATTGCAACCTTTCAGGATTGTTCGGTGTGACTGTCTGCCAGGGCACGATAAAGGCACGTGCCGCATGTTTGGAGACAACCTCTTCAATCCGCCCCACCTCCGATGCTGCCCGTTGCATCAATACCGGATCTTTCGTTCCTGTGGCCAACAAGCTGTTGTTGATGACCCATGCGAACGGTTCGATGCCGGTGCGCCGCAGATCGGCTTGCAACCGGGCTGCCTCCTGTACCGGCGTGGTCTCCGGCAGGGTGGCAATCAACATTTTCGTGTACGAAGCATCCTGCAGACGCATCATCGGTGTCGTGACCTTACCAACCCGCTTGCCTTCCATATCCTGCAAAATCTGGCGGTGATATGAGCCTGTCGCATCCAGCAGTAACAGGGTGTGCCCCGTAGGCGCGGTATCGAGAATGACAAAGCTTTCGCTCGCTTCGCGTACAACACGGGAAAAGGCGTGAAACACGGCCACTTCTTCGGTGCATGGCGAGTGCAGCTCTTCCTCCAGCATGGCGCGCCCATCCGCATCCAGATGCTTGCCAGCTGTCGCCAAAACATGTTCCTGATACTGACGGGTGACCTCTTTCGGATCGATTCGACTGACCTTCAGGTTGGATACCTGCCCGCCCACTGTCTGTTCCAGATGTGCAGCGGGATCGGTGGTCGAAAGGTGTACGGCATGACCACGTTCGGCCAGAGCAACCGCCAACGCCGATGCAATAGTCGTTTTACCGACACCACCTTTACCCATCACCATCACCAGACCGCGTCCATCGGCCTCAATCTGATCCGTCAGCGTTGCAAGTCCGGAGATATCCGGCATTTCCGGCAACTGAATGTCAGAAGAAGCTGCATCTTTGTTTGCCGGATTGAGCAGTTGCCGCAGGCAATCCATGCCCATCACATTTTCGCCCTGCAACGGGATATCGTTTCGAGTCAATGTCCGCAGCGCATCCGGCATCTGCTGCAATGCCTCCATACCACGCTGTTCGAAGGCTTTTGCCACGGCATCATCACCAGCAGCCCTGAATACGCCGTTAAGCGCCAGTTGCTGATTGTCGATGCCAAGATCATACAATTCCTGTGCCGTGCGCGCCGCCTCAGCCAGAGCAGCCTGCTCAGGCCTGCTGACTAACACCATCGTTGTCGTGCTCGCATCGGCCAATGTGGCTGTTGCCTGTGCATAGCGTTCCTGGCTGGATTTCAGCTCCGAATTCG
>CAJXNE010000171.1 GCA_913056285.1 uncultured Zetaproteobacteria bacterium
GCAGGCCAGCCTGCATCGCACACTGCGGCATCCGTCGTGTGCTGCATCGAAGCGGCTGCACGAGCATGTTTGTCTGAACAGGCTGCTGCCATGGTCACCGGCCCGATAGAAAAAGCGGTACTACGTAGTGCCGGTTTCACATTTCCCGGTCATACAGAGTTTCTGGCTTATCTTGCGGCTCAACATACGCTTTCCCAGGCAAAAACATCGTTCAGTGAAGCCGGCGCCGAAGATCAATCTCATTTTGTGATGATGCTTGCCTCTGAGCATATGCGCGTGGCTTTACTAACTACGCATCTGGCTATTCGGGATGTGCCGGATGCGCTTGGGGTGGACGAAACACTGAAATGCATGCAAATCGTCGAGCATGATCTGCGCTCTCGTTTCGGAATTATAACGCCGCGTCTGGCTTTATGCGCTCTGAATCCGCATGCCGGCGAGCAGGGTCATTTTGGCCGTGAGGAAATCGATATTCTTGCGCCAGCTGCTGCTCAGGCGCGCAGTCAGGGTATTCAGGTTACAGACCCGTTGCCGGCCGATACGGTGTTTTCTGCCGCTGTTCGCAGCCAATACGATGCTATGATTTGTTGTTACCATGATCAGGCACTTATTCCGCTCAAAACGCTGAGTTTTGGAGAGGCGGTGAATGTAACGCTCGGCTTGCCGTTTATTCGTACCAGTGTTGATCACGGCACTGCACTTGACCGTGTAGGCCAATCCAGCGTATCCTGCTCTAGTCTGCTGGCTGCCATTAAAATGGCTCGGCAAATGGGTGATCTGAGCCGATAAAGTCGCAGGAGGATGCATGCAGATTAATCAACTTGCCGGCCAGATTTTGCTTGCGTCGCCTTCGTTACAGGATCCTGTGTTTAGAGATGCCGTGATACTGGTCTGCCAACACGATGATGAAGGTTGTATGGGTTTGATGATTAATCGACCAAGGGATATTGGCGTGCCGGAGGTGCTGGAAGATCTGGGTATAAGTATATCCGATTCATGTGCGAAAATGTCTGTGCCGTTGGCCAGCGTATTTGAAGGCGGTCCGGTGGACGATTTCAGAGGGTTTGTATTGCATGATGGCTGGAAAATCTATGAATCGACCATGCCTGTTACACCGGATTTGTACCTGACTGCATCGCGCGATGTACTGGAGGAACTGGGCCGTGGAGATGGGCCTGAGCATTATATGTTGATACTCGGTTATGCCGGCTGGCATGCCGGACAGCTGGAAGCTGAACTATTCAATAACGACTGGCTGATTGCACCGGCCAGCCATCAGATTGTGTTTCAGGAGCCGCCAGACAGGCGTTGGGATTTCGGCGCCCGCTGTATGGGTATAGAACGCAGCCAGCTATCCGATCAGGTAGGGCATGCATAGAAAAGCTGGGAGCGGGCAGGCGTCAGGTCCACGTGTTACACCTCACTTGTTTCCATACCTTTCACAAATCGTTTCAGTCAGCGGCTCGCCGATATCCAGCATCAGTCCTTCATCTTCTGCTTCAATCATGATGCGCAGTTTCGGCTCGGTGCCGGACATGCGTACATTGATTCGCCCATTGTCGCCCAAGCGTGATTCGGCATCCCCAATCAACTTTTGCACCTGCGTATCTGCCAGAACGTCTTTACGTTCAGACATGACAACATTCCATAGCTTTTGAGGGAACAGGGTCATGTTTTCAGCCATATCGGATAAGGGTTTGTTCTGTTCGCTCATGGCTGAGAGCAGCTGCAGGCCGGTCATCAGCCCATCGCCGGTCGTATTATGATCGAGCAGAATCATATGGCCGGATTGTTCGCCGCCAATATTGCAGCCTTTATCCCGCATCATTTCCAGTACATATCGATCGCCTACTGCCGCACGATGCATGGTTAGGCCCATATTGTTCAAATAGCGTTCCAGGCCCATATTGCTCATCAGTGTGGTCACTACGCCATTGCCGGTCAGAGCACCCGATCTATGTGCATGCTCGGCCAGAATTGCGATAACGCGATCACCATCGACAATGCGCCCATTGGCATCACAGGCAATCAGCCGATCGGCATCGCCATCCAATGCCAGCCCGATATCCGCACCGGATTCAACCACACGCCGCGTCATGGCTTCGGGGTAGGTCGAGCCGCATTCGCGGTTGATATTATAACCATCCGGTTCGTCATGCAGGCTGATCACATCACAGCCCAGTTCCCGCAGTAAGCGGGGCGCAACATCATAGGCAGCGCCATTGGCGCTATCGATGACCACTTTGAATCCATCAAGACGCATGCCACGAGGCATGGAGCTTTTGAGAAATTCGATATAGCGGCCACGTGCATCATCGACGCGAGCCGCCTTGCCGATTTCCAGTGCTGAAGGCAATGGTGGCAGGGCATCAATGCACGCCTCGATTTCCAGTTCAATTTCATCCGGCAGCTTGAATCCGTCGGCAGCAAAAAATTTAATGCCGTTATCACCGGCAGGGTTATGCGATGCAGAAAGCATGACGCCAGCATCAGCGCGCAGGCTGCGGGTGAGATAGGCTACGGCCGGTGTCGGAATCGGGCCGACCAGCAAGACATTCATGCCTTGTGCAGTCAGGCCGGCGCACAGGGCCGATTCAATCATATAACCGGATAATCGCGTATCCTTGCCAATCAGAATTTGAGGCTGATGGGACAGGTGGCGGGTCAGCACATGGCCTGCCGCACGACCGAGTGCCAGGGCAAATTCAGCCGTCATGGGGGGGGTGTTGACCGTGCCGCGTACGCCGTCTGTGCCGAAATAACGTCTCATGATTTAACTCCTGTCCCGATAGGCTTGTGTCGTCTCGATGTTTTCTGTTTCTGCACCAGAATCCCTTTCACTACGATTTCAACCTTGCTTTTGGTTAGTCTGATGGCTTTTCCGGAAGGGCTTTCTATGCCTGTTTTCGTTTCAAATGCGCCTGCTGTTAACGCCAGACGTATGGGTGAGGTATCTACGGCGCGCAGCGCTCCCAGCCACACTTCCGGCCCGGTTAGTTGTACTTTTGCCGGTTTGATGCTGACAATTGTAGCCTGCCATCCTTCGGGTAATTCAAAATGCGCTTTGACCGGTACGGAACGCGTGACCAGTCGGTCCACCTGCAATTCAAACCGATCCGGTTGCACTTTCTCGATATGCAGGCCCACCGGCAAGGTCAGCGCCGAGATGTGCGCTGCGCGTTCTACCACACCCTGCGTGGTTAAATCGGAGGCGTTGACCGGCATGATTAAATCCTTCTGGCGCAAATCTTTCAAGCGGGACTGTAAGCCGGTAATGGTGACCCGGACATGATCGGGCAAATCGTTCACTATCACCATGTCCGCAGGTAAAGCCTGAACCTGCAATGGCACATCCATGCTGACGGAACCCTCGCCCTGGCCATGCACTTGCAACCACAAGGCAATGGCAATCACCACCGCCCAGAATTGTAAATTATAACGTCGGAACAGATCAATGGACTGCTTCATTCCGCTTCCCCGAGCGTAGCGACGTGCTGTTGAGCTGCGTTTGCCATTGTTGAGAGATGTTGTTCCAGCGCCTGATACAATGCCTTGCTATTCAACGGCTTGCCCATTTGCCCGCCTTCCACCAGATGCACTTCGCCGGTTTCTTCGGAAACCACAATCACCAGCGCGTCAGTTTCTTCGCTTAGCCCCACGGCAGCCCGGTGACGCGTACCATATGAACCGGGTACGGTATTAGCCTGTGCCAACGGCAGTAATATACGCGCCGCCACCACGCGACCGCCGCTGGTATCAGGGTCAACAATGACTGCA
>CAJXNE010000172.1 GCA_913056285.1 uncultured Zetaproteobacteria bacterium
CCCATTGTTCTATCCTGAACAATGGTCGCTTTCCGTGAAGTAAAAAGGCCATGGATGGACTTTTTACGACTTCATCAAAATTGATGCGTTGAAATATTACCGCTAATCGTACCCAGCGTCGCCCCCAACAGGGTAAAGACGATAGAACCGATTACCGACAGAATAATAAAGGCCGGAATCGATGCGATCGCCAGCTTGACCATAAACACAACCATGGAAAAGAACGGCATTTTGATATCGGTAATGGTGACGTTGTCCATATTAAATCTCCTCAGGAATCCAGTAATCCGGTATGCCGCAGCAGGGCATCAACCGTGGGCTTTCTGCCCCGGAAGGCGATGAAGGCATTCATAATATCCCTGCTGCCTCCTATGCTTAAAATTTGCTGGCGGAATCGTTGCGCAGTTTCGGCATTGAGCACGCCCTCCTCCTCAAATGCCGCATAGACATCGGCGGATAATACCTCGGCCCATTTGTAGGAGTAATATCCGGCTGCATATCCACCGGCGAAGATATGTGAAAAACTGTTCTGGAATTTATTGAATGCCGGCGGTCTCATCACAGCCACTTCATCGCGCACCCTGTTTAACACATCCTGCACCGTTTCACCCGAATCCGGGTTATACTCGCTGTGCAGCAGGAAATCGAACAGGGAAAATTCAAGCTGGCGCATCAACTGCATGGCAGAATGGAAATTTTTGGCTGCCAGCATTTTGTCGAATAAATCATCCGGTAATGGCTCACCGCTCTCGTAATGGCGGGCGAACAAATCCACAACCGAACGTTCCCAGCAGAAGTTCTCCATAAACTGACTGGGCAACTCCACCGCATCCCACGGCACACCACGTATGCCCGACACGCCCAGCTCAACACCTTTGGTCAACATATGATGCAGCCCGTGGCCGAATTCGTGGAACAGGGTCGTCACTTCATCGTGCGTCCACAAGGCCGGCTTATCGCCTACCGGCGCATCGAAATTGCATACCAGATATGCCACCGGCATTTGCATCGACCCATCAGGCTTTTGCCAACGGACAACACACTCATCCATCCATGCCCCGCCGCGTTTGTGCGGGCGGGCATAGGGATCGAGATAAAAAGAGGCTATTTTTTGCGCATCGGCATCAAAAACATCAAAGAACCGGACTGTTTCATGCCATCTGGGCGCATCGTGATTCTCACGAATAACAATGCCATATAACCGTTCAACCAGCCCGAACATGCCGGCAATAACCTGATGATCTGAAAACCACGGCTTTAATTCTTCCTGTGACACAGCATAGGTTTTCAAACGCAATTTTTCTGACGCAAACGGCACATCCCAAGCTGCAAGCTCCGGCAAATCCAGCTCTGTCGCCGCAAAACCCTTGAGTGCAGCCACTTCTTTTTCAGCTGCAGATTTACCCTTCTCGACCAATTGGCGCATAAAACCGATCACTTCATCCACATCGCCCGCCATTTTGGTGGCCAGTGAATAAGCGCTGTAGCTGTCAAACCCGAGCAGACAGGCTGCTTCTGCGCGCAAACTGAGCAGTTCATCAATAATCGGTGCATTATCCAGATCGCCCGCTGAAGCGCGGGTGGCAAAAGCCGTATACATCTGCTGACGCAAATCACGGCTTTCGGCATATTGCATGAATGGAATATATGAAGGCGCATCCAGCGTAAATAACCACCCTTCTTTTTCATCCGCCTGAGCACGCTGGCACGCCGCATCGCGCACCGAATCCGGTAAGCCGGCCAGATGATCGGATTCACCGGATTCACCTTCCAGATGCAGCTCAAAGCTGCGCGTGGCATCAAGCACATGCTGCTCAAATAAAGTCGCCAATTCGGACATGCGCATTTTAATTGTCTTGAAGCGATCTTTTTCTTTCCCCACCAACTCAGCGCCGGAGAGACGGAAATCACGCAACGCATGCTCAAGCACCTGCTGTCTTTCGTTACTTAAGTTTGCAAAATCATCCCGCTCCCGCACTTTTTTCATGGCTGCATAAAGCGCTTCATTCTGGGCCAGTTCGGCGCCCCACGCGGCCATGCTGGCCACGCCTTGCTGGTACACAGGGCGCAGTTCTTCCGAATCGCACACTGCATTCAGATGAACCACCGGCCCCCAGATGCGCGACAGCCTTTCATCCAGCGATTCCAGGGGCATCATCAGGGAATCCCATGCCGGATCATCCAGTTCAGTCAGACCGGCGACCATTTGCCGCGCCTGTTCCAGCGCCTGCTCCAGCGCCGGCAGCACATGCTCCGGCTTTATTTTATCAAACAGGGGCAGATCTGATCTCGCACCCTGCAGAATCGGATTGTTGGTAGATATATTCATGACCGGAACGATAGGTGAGTTGGCAACTTCATCAAGTATTGACGCCAATGTTGCAAAGTATGTTAGAACAGGCCCTAATTCGATTCATGAATCGTGAACTTAAATCAACGCTTATTCGCGTTTGTCAGGGACCTGAGTGCAGGGATTGCGGCGGCCCGGAATTACGGAAGTTACTGCTGCAACGGGGTATACAAGCTGAAAAAGAGCATTGTCAGGGTCTGTGTGCTTATGCGCCGATTGCGCATATTGATCAGCGTTGTATCAGCGAGGCAACGATAAAGAAGATCATGAGCATCATTCAACGACCAGGTGAGTCGGAGAAACAAGCCGCAACCTCATCCTGAAAAACATCAATCAGGTATGGCTTTTGAATGAAGCCAGCTAAACCCTTGCCGTGAAATTGCGCCGTTGCATCTTCGGCGCTGTAACCGGATGAAAGAATCACCTTGATGTCCGGATTTATTTTACGCAATTCCCGAAAACAATCCTCGCCATTCATGCGCGGCATGGTCATATCCAGTAACACGCCTGTCACCCTTTGCTGCTGCTGACGAAATACCGCTACGCCATCCTGACCGTCCACTGCCGTGATTACTTGAAAGCCCATTTCTTCCAGCAACATGGTAGCAATATCCCGGATGCTTTCTTCATCATCAATCACAAGAATCAGGCCGGAAGCGCATTGCAATGGCGCAGCTCTATTTTCTTCGGCAACAGGCCGATCGCCTAATCCTGATATGGGAAATGCGATTTTGAATGTAGTGCCCTTTTCCGGTTTGGAATTCAGCTTAAGCAATCCGTGATGTCCATGCACAATGCCGAGAACCGCACTCATACCCAGTCCGCGCCCCGTGAATTTGGTGGTAAAAAATGGATCGAATATTTTCTTGCGCGTTGCCGCATCCATGCCACAGCCTGAATCTGACACTTCCAGATACACAAAACGACCCGTTGCGATATCCGGCTGATGAATCGAAGCTTGCAGGTATGCCTCATCGACATTCATCACACCCGTTGTGACTGTGATGACGCCGTTTTGTTGGTGGATCGCTTCAGAGGCATTGATCACAAGGTTCAGAATAACCTGCTGAATTTGGGTAATGTCGCCATCCAAAACCGGAAGGTTGTCGCTCAGATTATAGTTCAGCCTGACATTCTTGGTGATCGACACATCCAGCAACGAACGCATATCGTCAATCAAGCTGGACAAATGAACTGGCTGAAGAATCAACTGACCTTTGCCGGAATAGGCCAGCATCTGTTTGCACAGGTTAGCGGCTTGCAGACCTGATTGCTCAATACTTTGTAGATGTTCCTGCCCCGGCGAGGATTTACCGAGCTTCGCTTTGGCCATACCTGCAT
>CAJXNE010000173.1 GCA_913056285.1 uncultured Zetaproteobacteria bacterium
CATTCCATTCATCATCGTTGCACACCGTGGGTGCATCAGCAAAGTATTGCCGGGCCAGCAGACCGGAAAATAAATGATGCATGCCGCCGACCGGATCGCAGACGCTCATCGCACCGAATGTATCGCCGTGATAGCCGCCGCGAATGGTTAACAGTCTGTTTTTTTCGGGGCGCTGTTGCGCCTGCCAGAATTGCAGCGCCATTTTGATGGCCACTTCCACCGCAACCGAACCGGAATCGGCGAAGAATACATGATTCATATTGGCCGGCGTGATTTCGAGCAGTTTACGCGCCAGATCAGCCGCCGGTTGATGGGTCAGGCCGCCGAACATGACATGCGACATATCATGTAGCTGCTTTTCAATGGAGGCATTGAGTTCGGGCACGTTATAACCGTGAATGGCGCACCACCATGAGGCCATGCCGTCAATCAGACGCCGTCCATCTTCCAGTTCCAGCTCAACGCCTTTCGCGCGTTTAACCGGGTAAGCAGGGATGGGGGTTAACATGCTGGCGTAGGGGTGCCAGACGTGCGCAGCCTCGAAATCCTGCCAGTGCTGTTGTCCGGATAGACTCACACCGCCACTTCCGGCGTAATCAGATTGAGCGTCAGGCGTTCAATGACAACCTGTTTGTCTTCCACTGAAGCGCCTTTGACCAGCTTCTCAGCTTGCACAATCCGGCTTATCGCCGCCGTTAATTCAGCGCCGCCCCAGGCACGTGACTCTTCCGCTACTTTCTGCCGCGCCTCGCCGAATACTTTGGCTGCGCCCAGTGGATTTCTGTCATGTTGAGCCTGAAACCAGCGATACATCAGAATTTGCTGCATGCGCGTACCAAGCCACGAAATCATCTGCACTTCCGCTACCTGCTGTTCCCTGAGCAAGCGTATACACAGACTGACTGCTTCAGGCTTGCGTATGGCAATGGCGTGGCACCAGTCCTCCAGCGCATTCGGGGCGCGTTCACCGAGCAGTTCGGCAACGATTTCCGTACCGATTTCCGCGCCCTGTTCGTTATCATACCAGTGAAGCCGTTCAATCATCTGGCGCGCGGCAAGCCGCATGCCGCATAAGCGTTCAGTCATCCACTGGCTCGCCTCGGGGCTGATGTTCAGGCCGGATGCAGCCAGTTCCTGATCCAGCCAGCGCCTGAATCCGGCTTCATCGGGCAACTTGAATTCGCACTGGGGCAATGAGGCAATGGCCTTCATTTTTTTATGCAGTGCCTTTTTCCAGTCGATGCCGGGGGCGCAGATGATCAGGCGATGATCAGGGCTCAGCGTTTCCACCAGTTGCAACAAATGGGCAGTTTGCTTCGGGTTGGCCGACTGCGCATTGCGTACCAGCGCGAAACAGGCGGAGGAACCGAATAAGCCCTGATTACGTGACTCCTCTTCGATTCTGTTTAACTCACTGACATCAAGGCGCATGCGCAGCGCGCTTTCATCGCCGGCAGCCAGCAGTAAATCAGCCGCCTCAAACAGGGCATCGTGATCATCACCGGACAGGTAATAGATATGGTGTTGCGGCGGGATTAACCGGTTCGGATTCAGGCGCATGTTAAGGCTGATGAATTGGCGTCGCTTGGCCTGACACGGATTCCGGCCTTTGTGGGAAGTACGCCTTGGTCGGATAGCTTAACATGAGCGGGAGGATTAAAAACCGGCACGGATGCGGCCTACGGCATCGCTTAGCCACTGTTTGCTTAAATCCTGCTGTAAACGTTGTTTTGATGCTTCGATACTGGTCGGGCCACCGGTGACGAACACGTCGCCCTGTCGTTGAATCAGGCCACTTTGCCAGATGGTTTGATTGCCCCTGTTCACTTTCAGTGCGCCGGTGAATGTCATCCGATATTGTGTGGCTACACCACTGATATCGAATGCGGATGGTGTAAAAACAAGCGGATAAATATTCAGCAATACGGTGGCGTGGTGGCTTATATCTGTCACTGCACTACTATCGACGATGCTATATCGATCCGATTGCAAGCGCTGGCGTAATTGGGAGATGAGTCTGGCTTCGGCATTGCCGTCTACCGTGATTGAAGTGACATCGGCAGGAATGGCGCCGGACCCGCCGCCATGTCCGACCAGATGATAAGCGCAGCCGGTCAGCAGCAATCCGGCCATCAGGCCGGTCAATATCGCTGTTTTGATATGGATCAATGTCACGCTGGTTTGACCACAATATTAAGCAAACGTCCCGGCACCAGAATCACTTTGACAATCTGCATGCCTTCGAGCCATTTGTTGATAGCAGTATCAGCCTGTGCCGCAGCCATCGCATCATCCTGACCTGCATCTTTGGCAATGGTAATCTCGCCGCGCTTCTTGCCCTGAATCTGCACCACCAGCGTAATCTCGTCCTGCACCAGTGCGGACTCATCCACTTGCGGCCAGTCGGCGACAACAGCCATGCGCTCCATGCCGAGCCTTTCACCGAATTCACAGGCAAAATGCGGCACGAATGGTGCCAGCATTGTAGCCAGCGCTTCGAGCCCTTCCTGATAGGCAGCTTTGCCAGCTGCGCCGATCGGCGTATAAGCCTGAAGGCTGTTGGTCAATTCCATCAAGGCTGCGATGGCCACATTGAAAGCAAAGCCGTATTCAAACGCGTGGGTGACTTTTTTAATGGTGGCATGAATAGCCAGACGGATGGCTTTTACGCTGTCTGCGTCCTCGCTGACTTGTTCATTGTTCGGGTCATTGGCCAGCTTGTCCAGCAAGCGCCAGACGCGACCCAGAAAACGGTACGCGCCTTCCACGCCGGCATCATTCCATTCCAGATCTTTTTCCGGCGGTGCGGCGAACAGGGTGAATAACCGCGCCGTATCAGCTCCAAAACGTTCGATAATGGCATTGGGATCAACCGTATTACCCTTGGACTTGGACATTTTGGTGCCGTCTTTGAGTACCATGCCCTGTGTCAGCAGATTTTTGAATGGTTCATCGCCGCCCTGTTCAGATGTAAACAAACCGGCATCGCGCATCAGCTTATGATAAAAACGGGCATAGAGCAGGTGCAGTACGGCATGCTCGACGCCGCCGATATACTGATCCACCGGCGCCCAGCGCACCATGGCATCGGCATCGACCATGGCATTGTGATTACGCGGGCTGGTATACCGGTTCATATACCATGAGGATTCCATAAAGGTGTCAAAGGTATCGAGTTCGCGAACCGCTGCTTTGCCGCAAGTGGGGCATGTCGTATGTTTGAATTCGTCACAGTCACACAGAGGTGATGCGCCGCCGGTGGGTTGAAGGTTGGTGGGTAATTCCACAGGCAACTGATTTTCCGGCACAGGCACTGCGCCGCAATCATCGCAATGAATCACTGGAATCGGCGCGCCCCAATAACGTTGGCGCGAGACTAACCAGTCCCGTAAACGATATTGTACACGCTCGCTGCCCTTGTTGTTTTCGGATAACCAGCGAGTGATAGTCTGTTTTGCATCAGCGGATGGCAAGCCGTCAAACTGTTCCGAATGCATCAACACGCCGGCATCGGTAAATGCCGCAGCATCGATATCCCAATCGCCTTCGACAGGTTTGATGACCTGTTGAATGGATAGACCGTATTTTTTAGCAAACTCAAAATCACGCTGATCATGAGCAGGTACGCTCATCACGGCTCCGGTGCCGTAACCCATCAGCACAAAATTGGCCACCCAGACCGGAACA
>CAJXNE010000174.1 GCA_913056285.1 uncultured Zetaproteobacteria bacterium
CGAATAAATCCGGCCAGCGCCAAAGGACACCACGCACTGCACCCGATCACAAACCATAATAGCGCAAACCTTTTCGCCATTTACTGGTCCGTTATCTCAACAACAACAACAGAAACCGTGGCAGCAACCGCCGGGTTTGAATTGGAAATTTCCACAATCAGGTCATCTTTGCCGGAGCTATTATCGAACCGCGCTTGAAACTCATGATTTCCAGCATGATAGCTACGCTTCTGAACCAGTGTTTTTTCCTGCTCCCCCATCACCCGCACTACCCGAAAAGTTAGCGGCCCGATACTTTCGGATACCATGGTGACCTCATAACGGCCCGGTCGATCGGGCATGTCAAAAAATTCTCTCGACTTCTGAAATGGCGGCACATTGGCATCGCGGTAATAAAGGTAGTCCTTATCCAGCTCAATACTGCCCGCGCTGGTCGCCAAGCCACCGAGCATCACGCTCGCCAATATCATCAGACCAATCGAACGTTTCATGGATTCTCATTGACCTCGATACCGTATTTTTCGCACAAATAGCGCATTTTGTCCTTGGCGCGATCACCAAAGCCCAGCCAGCGTCCGGCTCTGGCCTTGATATGATGATTGCGTTCCAACGCCTCCTCAACCAAATGACGCTCAAATGCCGCCACCGCTTTTTCAGCCCGAATGCCCGAATCCGGCAACTGGCGGAACCATGTCTGCAACGGATCATCGTCATCACCCATCGGTTGCGGGCCGGTCAGGGAAGGAATCGATTCAACCACTGGCGTCGCTGCCAGTACAACAGCACGTTCAATCACATTCTCCAGCTCACGCACATTGCCCGGCCAGCTATAGCGGGAGAGCTGCTCCATCACATCATCGGATAACGCATCCATGCGTTTGCCGCACATGGCCGCCTTGCGTAGCAGAATCGCATCGGCCAGTTGCGCCAGATCATCGATATGCTCCCGCAATGGCGGCACGTCGATTTCCACCACATGAATGCGATAATAAAGATCATCGCGAAATGCGCCCGCCGCCACCTGCTGCTCCAGATCCTCGCGGGTGGAGCAAATCAGGCGCACATCGGTACGGATAATTGCTTCACCGCCGAGCCTGGAAAATTCACCGCTTTCCAGCGCCCTGAGCAATTTCCCCTGCACCGGCAACGGTAAGCCGGCCACTTCATCGAGAAACAGGGTGCCGCCACTAGCCCGTTCAAACCAGCCCAGCTTGCGTTTTCCGGCGCCTGCAAAAGCGCCTTTTTCATAACCGAACAGTTCCGATTCCAGCAATTCGACATTCATGGCAGCGCAATTAATCGCAATAAACGGGTGAACGGCTCTGCTACTTGCCGCATGCAACTGCCGAGCGACCAGTTCCTTGCCGGTACCTGTTTCACCACGAATCAACACCGTGGAAGGCGCGGCTGCAACTTGTGAAAGCAGCGTCCTGAGCGCCTGCATGGCAGCAGACTCGCCCAATAAATCATTGTTGACACGAGTTTCCAGCGCCCGTTTCATTTCCTGTTCGCGCATGGTCTGCCAGTGAATTTCCATGCTACGATCAATGGCGCCCTTGACCTCGTCCGGATCAAACGGTTTGCCGAAAAAATCCAGCGCCCCCAGTTCCTGCGCCCGCAAAGCCAGCGCCCGCTCATCATGGCCGGTTATCACCACAACAGGCGTATCTGGACTTTCCGCGCTCAGTTTTTTCAAATAGCCCATGCCGATTTCCGGATTATCCGGTTCCGGCGGCAAGGCCAGGTCGAGCACAACCAGATCCACCCGGTTGCCGGAAAGAGCTGTATCGGCTCCATCCAGATCGCCCGCTTCGAGAATATTATAGGATTCCTTTAACAACAGTTTCAGGTTCAGACGGTTGATATCGTTATCATCCACCACCAGCACGGTTTGCTTCATTGTATATTCTCCTTCGGCGGCTTGTTGGCTCGATTCTGGTCTGCTCGATTCTGACCAGACCTATCCTTGTCGGCCAGGTTCTCATCGGGCTGATTCTGCCACAATGGCAGCGTTACGATGAAGGTGGAACCTTTACGCGCACCGGCGCTTTCGGCTGTAATCGTTCCGCCATGCGCCTGTACAATCCTGCGGCTCAAATAAAGGCCTACGCCCAAACCATTGCTCTTGCTGGTCGCAAACAGGTGGAATAAGCGCTGCCTGATAAATGCTTCTGTCATGCCGTAGCCCTGATCACGCACGCGCACTTCGGCCATAGCCTTATGTTCCGTTTCAACCACTCTGGCTTCAATACCAATCTTACCCTGCCCCTGCATGGCCTGTACTGCGTTGTCATACAAATTCTCGAATACACCCTGCAATAAATCGGCATCGCCGGCGACAGCAGATAAATTTTCATATTCCTGTTCAATTTGCAACGATTCCGGCCACAGGCGATCACGAATACTTGTTTCCAGCAACGCCACCAGGTCAAGCGGCGCAATCAAAGGTTCGACAGGCGCATTGGGGTCGGACATGCGCTGCATCAGCGTTTGCATGCGTCCGGTCACTTTACGAATGGCTGTGAGCATACGTTGTACATCGTCCTCATCCAACTTGCCGGAACCCAAATGATGCGCCAGAAAAGACAGATCGTGCAGGCGATTCTTCAAATCATGGGAATGTAACTGGCGGGTTACGCGCGATAACGAATCCAGTCTCGCAGCTTCAGCCTGCTGATGGGTCAGACGCGCATGCTCCAGGCTCATGGCGGAAAATTTTGCCAGCGATTCCAGACTGGCGCGCTCTTCCGCATCCATCGGCTTGCCATCACGCCTCGGCCCCAGCCACAGATATGCTTCACCATTGGCTGCCGGCAATTGCAGGCGTAATGCGTAGTCAGGGTGGGTATCGCCGTCATATTCAGCGGCAATCCATGGTGAATCCTCGGGATAGGAAAACCAGCCGCCATCGGGCAGAGCACGTTCATCAAGTGCGGCATAGCAGCGATAGCTGACATTACAAATGCGCTCAAGCAAAGCCCGCTCGACATCTTCAATCTGCAACTGCGCCAAATCGCCCGCGCCCAGTTGCCGGATGGCAGCCAGCATATCCAGTTGATGACGAAAAAAGATACGATCCAGCCCACGCTGCATACCCTGTACCAGCGGCGCATAGCCGAAAGCCGCTGTAATCGCCGCAATCACCATGGCCCAGGCCGAAACTGGCTGTCCACTGACCGCATATACGGCCGACTCGGCCAGCATCAACACCAGCACAAACATCGCAATCGCCGCCAGCGTGGCGGCAAAATATGCGAATGAATGCACCACTCGCCTGAAACTGAATATCAGGCGCAGCGCAGAAGGGGGGCTATCAGTGATCGGCCATCTCCAGCCGCATGCTCGCACCCGCCTGTTCACATTCAAAATTCAGCATGGCCTGACGTAAGCCTTGTAGTGGTTCGCCATCCATTTCGATGAGTGGCAAGCGCAACTCGCCATGCATCCAGCCAAGCAGGCTACACGCTGCCTTAACCGGAATCGGATTGGCCTGCACGAACAGCATTCGGTTCAGTTCCCGCATGGCAAACTGGACGCTTCGCGCCGTAGCCAGATCACCGGCTCGCATAGCATCGGTTAATGCAACCATCGCCTGCGGTGCGATATTGGATACGACGGAAATCACCCCATCGCCGCCCAGCGCCATAAACGGCATGACGCTGGCATCATCACC
>CAJXNE010000175.1 GCA_913056285.1 uncultured Zetaproteobacteria bacterium
CTGCCACGCCCATCTGTTTCAAATGCCGCTTTCAAATACGTATTCTCTTCCAGCGCTTTCAAGGTTACAATCTGCCCCGAAAAAGAAATCCTGCCTCCAAAATCACGAAAGACAGACGCTGCTACCTGACGTGCCTCCAAATAGCCATCATACAGGTCCGTAGTTTTAAACATGGTTCACGCTCCCGTAAAAAATAAGATGTAGTCAATACTGAAACAGTTCTGCTGAACAATTCCGTTGAAGTGGAAACCGCAGCCGTTTTCTCCTAGAGTTAGCGACTTAGTCTGGGTTAAATCTTACAAACAACGAGGCATTTGGAACATGATGAGCGAACTAATGGAGCAAGGCCTGCAATTGATGGCACTGGGAATGGGGTCTGTGTTTCTCTTCCTTGGTTTGCTGATTGGCGTCATCACATTGGTCTCGCGCATCATCCAGAAGTTCGATCTGGAAACCGCTCCGGCCCCCGCTGACAGCCAATCCAGCCATGATGTGCTGCTGGAGGTTATTAGCGCTGCAGTTCAACAGTACCGTTCTGACCACCCTCGCCACAAATAATCGTTGTGCTTAAAACCCTTTCAGGAGAAATATGCAGATGAATAAGCCACTCGGAATTACCGAAGTCGCCCTGCGTGACGGCCATCAGTCATTACTGGCCACGCGTATGCGTATTGAGGATTTACTACCCATCGCAGAAAAGCTGGATAAAATCGGTTACTGGTCGATGGAAATCTGGGGCGGCGCTACATTTGATTCCTGCATTCGTTATCTCGGTGAAGATCCATGGGAGCGCCTGCGTCTGTTAAGCAAAGCCATGCCGAATACGCGTTCGCAAATGTTATTCAGGGGGCAGAATATTCTCGGTTATCGCCACTATGCCGATGATGTTGTCGATGCCTTTGTTGAGCGCGCTGCCGAAAACGGCATGGATGTATTTCGCATCTTCGATGCCATGAACGATATCCGCAATCTCAAAACTGCTGTGAATGCGGCGCTGAAAGTGGGCAAGCATGCCCAGGGCGCGATTTCCTATACTGTCAGTCCGGTGCATACCATGGGCATGTGGGTGGATCTGGGCAAAAAGCTGGAAGATTTGGGCTGTCACTCGATCTGCATCAAGGATATGTCCGGTTTGCTTAAACCGTATGCGGCAGAAGAGATTGTTACACGTTTGAAAGAATCTGTTGCGATTCCGGTTGCCCTGCATTCACATGCCACGACAGGCATGAGCACAACAGCCATCCTCAAGGCTGTCGAAGCCGGCGTGGATATGGTTGATACCAGCATCTCTTCGATGAGTCATACCTATGGCCATTCAGCCACAGAATCGGTTGTCGCCATGATGGAAGATGAGGAACGCGCTACCGGTCTTGATTTGAAAGCACTGGAAGAAGTCGCCGCTGATCTCAGAGACATTCGCAAAAAGTACGATAAGTTTGAAGGTTCGTTGCGTGGCATTGACTCCCGCATTCTGGTGGCGCAGGTACCCGGTGGCATGCTAACCAACCTCGAAAGTCAGTTGGTACTGCAAAATGCTGATGATCGTTTTGATGAAGTTTTGGCCGAAATCCCCAAGGTGCGTGAAGATCTGGGCTTTATTCCGCTGGTCACGCCCACCTCACAGATTGTCGGCACACAGGCGGTATTCAATGTGCTGGCCGGAGAACGCTATCGCACGGTCACCAAAGAAACCGCCGGTATTCTCAAAGGCGAATACGGTGCGACCCCTGCACCGGTGGATACCGAATTACAAATGCAGGTATTGGAAGGCGGCAAACCAATCACCTGCCGGCCAGCTGACCTGATTGATGATGAACTCGATGCATTGACGCTGAAATTAAGCAGCAAAGCGGCCGAACAGGGTTTCGAACTATCCGAACACCTGGTTGACGATGTACTGATTTATGCCCTGTTTCCGCAGGTCGGCCTGAAATACCTCAAGAATCGCGATAACCCTGACGCATTTGAACCTGCCCCATGGCTGGAAGAAGAGGTTGAATTGCCACCGGCCGTTGCTGAACGCTATATGATTACTGTTGATGGCACGGATTACGATGTCGTGGTCACACCCGAAGGCGAGGTGAGTTCGATGCATCCGGCTGATGTTGAGCCCTTGCACGCTGCTTCTGCTGCCGCCCCGGCGGTCAATAAACCCGCCACGTCCGTCGGTGCACCTATGGCCGGCACCATCTTCAAAATCAACGTCTCGCCAAATCAAGTTGTGAAAGATGGCGATGTCATTCTGATCATGGAGGCCATGAAAATGGAAACTGAAGTGCGCTCCAGCCATAGCGGTACCATTGTCAGCATCGAAGTGAAAGAAGGCGACGCGGTCACCGTAGGACAACCTCTGGTCACAATCGCATGAACACCATGGCCGAACTAATGGAAAAACTGTGGCTCACCACAGGCATTGCCAATTTCACATGGGGGCAGGCGCTAATGATTTGCGTCGGTCTGTTGCTGCTCTATCTGGCTATTGGTAAAAAATTCGAGCCTTTATTGCTGGTACCAATGGGCTTCGGCGCGGTATTGAGTAATATTCCGATTGCCGAAATCTCAGGCCCTGAAGGCGTAGTCGGCATCCTGTATAAAGCAGGTGTGGAAACAGAAATGTTCCCGTTGATTATTTTCATGGGCGTGGGCGCATTAACCGATTTCGGCGCGCTTATTGCCATGCCACGGACGCTGTTATTGGGCGCTGCCGCCCAATTCGGCATTTTCACTACGCTGATTGGCGCGCTGGCGCTGAATTACATTCCCGGTTTCCATTTTTCGCTGGCCGATGCCGCATCCATTGGCATTATCGGCGGTGCAGATGGCCCTACAGCCATCTTTATCGCCTCCAAACTTTCGCCCGATCTGCTCGGCGCGATTGCCGTTGCCGCCTATTCCTATATGGCGCTGGTGCCGATTATTCAGCCGCCAATCATGCGTTTATTAACCACCGAGAAAGAACGCTGTATCCGCATGGAACAACTGCGCCACGTCAGCAAAACGGAAAAAATCGTCTTCCCGCTGACTGTGCTGATGTTATGCGTGATTTTTCTACCCACGGCCGCGCCGCTGATCGGCATGCTCACTTTCGGCAATCTGCTGCGTGAATGCGGCGTGGTGGATCGCTTGTCCAATGCGGCCCAGAATGAAATCATCAACATCGTGACGCTTGCTCTGGGTTTGTCGGTTGGCTCCAAATTACAGGCCGAACACTTCCTGAATATGGAAACACTCGGTATCCTGTTACTGGGTCTGATCGCCTTTGCGATTGGTACAGCCGCTGGCGTATTGATGGCCAAGTTGATGAATAAAATGAGCGGCGGAAAAATCAACCCGTTGATTGGCGCTGCCGGCGTATCTGCCGTACCGATGGCCGCCCGCGTGGTGAATAAGGTGGGACTGGAAGCCGATCATCACAATTTCCTGCTCATGCATGCCATGGGCCCGAATGTAGCAGGCGTCATTGGTTCTGCTGTTGCCGCTGGTATTTTGCTGGCTGTCGTCGGCGGATAAGAGGGTAATCACACCGAGCAGCAATAAATATTCTGCATGGCAGGCGCAACACTATGATACAAACCTAACCCGGTGTAGCTGGAACCAAAAACCTTAAGCCACGACACACGAATGACACGAATGAAAAACCCGTCTGCATCTGTTCGCTTCTAAGGTCG
>CAJXNE010000176.1 GCA_913056285.1 uncultured Zetaproteobacteria bacterium
GGCAGGTAAAACCTGGCCGGACTGGATTTAAATGGCGCTCTTTTCGATGCAATAGCATGGGCCTTTATTGCCGATGATCGCGTGCGAAAAGCCGGTAAAAATGCAGGGGGCGCTGCTGGCATCAGAATTGCTTCCATTGGGTGAATATTCTATTCCGGGAGCGATGATGATGGCACAGACATTGAAATGGCATGAAAAAATTACGATTGCGCACCGTTTAACTATTATTGGCGGGTTGACCGTGGTTGCAGTGCTCATAGCAGGCATCATTCATACCAAAACGATTAATGATCTCGAAGATGTTGATGTACGGACGGTGACTGCTGGCCACTTGATGGAGCGCCTCGATGGGCTGGCCGAGCAGATCAAATGGCAGGATGCGCTGGCCCTGCGCATGACCAATGGTTCGGAGCTCAGTCAGGCATATAAGGATGTGAATCAGGAAAATAATGATTCACTTGAAGTGATGGCCAAAAATCTGCCCGATGCCGGGATGCAAAAAACAGCCAGCGCGTTGCAGCGCAGCCATACGGAATTTGACCGGCTTGTGCGCCGCTATGCCGAAAATAATGTAGCGATTGGTATAAGCGAAAAACAGGGCTTGCGTGGTGCATTGCGCACATCGGTGCATCAGATCGAAGCCACGTTCAGGGAAATCGATAACGATAAGTTAATGGTTTCGATGTTGATGCTGCGCCGACACGAAAAAGATTTTCTGTTGCGCGGGACGGATAAATATTTGCAAAAGCATACAGCCGAAGCCAATAAGCTGCGCAGCCTGCTTGCCAACGCCAATATTCGCCCGGAAACCAAAGCCACAGTCCGGACGCAGTTACAGCAATATCAGCATGATTTAAAAGCGCTGGCTGATAAAAAACTGGAAAATACAACTGTACATCAGCAGTTAGACGATACATTTAATCTGTCCATATTGCCGCAGTTGGGTACGCTGGATCAGAAACTGGGTGCACATATTGATGGTCTACGCGCTGAGGCCAAGGCGATTCATGATTCGCAGGCGCTGGTATTCTGGGGCTTTGCGATAGGCACGCTGACGCTGATTATGCTGATTTTATGGCGTATTGTGTTATCGATCCTGACGCCGCTTCGTCAGATCGCTGACAGTATGGATGCGCTGGATGACGGGGATGTGACACGTGATTTGAATATCCGGATGGCAGGCGTTATCGGCACCATGGTTGAGTCGTATAACAAGTTAAAGCTAACCGTTGATGAGGCATTTCAACTCAAGGCCGTGGTGGAGGCATCACCGCAATCCACGATGCTAGCCGATGCCAACACACTGGATGTGATATATATGAGTCCGTCTGCGTTGGAACTGTTCCGCGGAATTGAATCTGTATTGCCGTGCCGTGTTGACGAGATTGTTGGCAAGAATATCGATATTTTTCACAAAAATCCGGCCCATCAGCGCAGTCTGCTGGCGACCGATGCAAATCTGCCGCACCATGCTGCATTTGTGGCTGGAGATTACAGCATCGTATTTGATGCCTATCCGATTTACAATGCAAAGGGCGATTTTAAATCGATCATGGTATCGTGGAGTAATGTGACCGAACGGCAGGAACTGGCGAATGATTTTGAGCATAATGTCGGTTCGGTGGTCGGTGAAATCATGGATTTCGGCACTCGTATGCAGGAAGCATCTCAAACGCTCTCGGCTATGGCCGAACAAGCTACGGCACAGGCCGAATCGGTATCCGGCAGTGCGCAGGAAGCCAGCTCCAATGTGGTGACCGTGGCATCGGCATCTGAGGAGTTGTCCGCATCGATTGCTGAAATCACCCGACAGGTGCGCGAAGCGGTGGAGATTTCGCATCAAGCCGTGGATGAAGCCAACAAGACCAACGAGACAGTGGGCAGCTTATCCTCGGCATCGGAGCAAATTGGCGAAGTGGTCAGGGTGATTACCGATATCGCCGAGCAGACCAATTTGCTGGCGCTTAATGCCAGTATTGAGGCGGCAAGAGCCGGCGATGCCGGACGCGGTTTTGCCGTGGTAGCCGGTGAAGTGAAGGAGCTGGCCAATCAGACGGCGCGGGCGACCGAACAGATCTCCGAACAGATTTCGCAAATTCAGTCCCAGAGCACGGATGCGGCCGGGGCCATTGGTAATATCGGTGAGATCATCCAGCGCATGAATACCATCAATCAGGCCATTGCTGCGGCCACCGAAGAGCAGAATGAGGCAACGCGTGAGATTGCCCAGAGCGTGCAATATGCATCTGATGCGACCCATCGCGCCAGTGAAGAAATTGGTGGTGTCAGTGATTCGGCCGAGGAGACCGGACGTGCAGCGGTTGAAGTGTTGGGCGTGGCCGGACAATTGAGCGAAAAGGGCGGCGACTTATCGCAGCGGGTGAGCGATTTTTTGGGCGAATTGCGCAAGTAGGTTGCGATGGTGAGGCGTCGACACGATTATCCGGGCATGCAGGAAGCATTCCAAGTGCAGTCGCATTGTTCTCTGCAGATGCACATCTGAGTGCGACGGTAACGATGCCATCTCATCCACCCACAGAGCGCCTTGCCCGGCCGGGCGGTGATGCGATCACAGATGACGTTGTTGTAACTGACGATAAGTCTGCAACGGATCACGCTGCAACCGATCAGCCTGCAATAAAACCGACTGCGATGCCTGCCTGGTTAGCCGGCGGACGTAGCCGACGGGCATGGCTATTGCTGGGTGAACGGGTATTTTCACATCCGCGTTATGCCTTGATGATTGTGGCTGCACTCGGTCTATGCGCCTTTGAGCGCTATATCTGGGTGATGTTGCCGCTGGTGCTGTTTTTCAGTCTGGAGTGGGGTTTACGTTTCTGGCTGCAAAAGGAAAACGGCTGGAACAATAAATCGGAACTGGCTTTCTTGCTGCTCGATGGATTGGCAACGATCAGCTTGTTTTCGGCCATATTGATGCCGGTGAGTATCGCCTCGCAGGGTTTTTATCTGCGTCTGGCGCGCTTGTTGCGCGGTATGTATCTACTGCGCATGTTGCGCATCTTTCGCTTTCTTACCCATGATACCTTTGTCTATTCATTGCCGTTTGCGCTGACGGTTGCAGCGCTGGCCGGTATCGGGCTGGCGGTGGATAGCGTCGGCTTATATGTCGGTATTGTGCTGTTACTGGAGTTACTCTGCCGTGGTGTTTCGATCGCCAGGGTGCTGCCGGAGGGCGGGCGGCGCAAGGCCGAGCAGGCTTTTTTGCCATTGGATTTCATCGCTTCGCTGGCCGTGACAGGTCTGATTCCCGGTCTGCCACAATTCTGGGTATTGCTGCGGCTGGCGCGCTTTCTGATTATGCTCAATCCGGTGGGTAATATTGCCAGGGCAGTCAATAAAGTGGCGCAGATGGCGGAAGTGCGCAGTGAAATCGGCATGTTGATGTCCATGCTGGTGACCCTGCTGGTGATTGGTTCACTGGCTGTGGTATATCTCTACCCGGAAATGGATATTAATGACGATGGCAATATGAATATGACTGATTATGCGCCGTTCCAGATTATCCTGTTTGTGTTTCGATTGATTATGGACCCGGGCACTGCGCCGCCGATGGCTTATTCGCCGTGGCTGGTCGGGATGACCGTGGCACTGGTCATGGCCGGTGTATTCTTCTTCGCGTTGTTGGTCGGG
>CAJXNE010000177.1 GCA_913056285.1 uncultured Zetaproteobacteria bacterium
ACCCAGGCCGTGCGAACTATTTTATTGGCCAAGGCTACAGCCGCAATATTCTGGCCTCTGCGATCCTTCAAGCTGGTCGCCCACATGCTGCGCTTGTCATGTTTCTTATCCACCCAACGCAGTGCAGCTCTTGCACCATGAATCAATAGCTTGCGCAGGTATACATCGCCACGCTTACTGATGCCCAAAAGCCTTGGCTTCCCTCCTGTTGAATGCTGCCTTGCTACAAGTCCCAGCCAAGCCGCCATTTCGCGCCCGTTTTTAAAGGTCTTGCCATCAGAAACGGATGCAACCAATGCAGTCGCCACCATCGGCCCAACGCCAGGAATAGTCATTAAACGTTTACAAACTGCGCTTTTCTCACTCAGGGTTTTAATCTGTTGATCATAGACGGCGATGTGATGATCCAGATTGATCAACTCTTCCCATAAACCTTGAAGCAGATCTCGAAACATCAGCGTCAATTCATTATCCGCATCAGCCAGTATGTCCGGCAATTGCGCATGCAGTGCGCACATACCCTTTGGAATCACCAGCCCATATTCCATCAATAATCCACGGATCTGATTGCCCTGTGCTGTGCGACGGCGAACAACCTGCTCTCTTGCTCTGTGGATACTCAGAATATCCTGCTGTTCAATACTTTTGATGGGAACAAAACGCATAGTTGGGCGCTGTACCGCCTCACAGATCGCTTCGGCATCAGCCATGTCATTCTTGTTGCTCTTCACATAAGGCTTCACAAATTGAGGGCTGATAAGCCGGACATCGTGCCCCATAGCCTGAAACTTCCTGGCCCAATAGTGAGCGCCACCACATGCTTCCATCGCTACCAGACACGGTGGCAATTGCGCCATCAATTCAGCAAGTTTGCGCCGACTTAATCGCTTGCGAGTCATTACCATTCCCGGCGCATCTACGCCATGCAGGTGGAATACGCTCTTTGCCAGATCGATGCCTATTGCCTTAATCGTTTTACTTCCGTTATAATTTCTCATGGTTCGTTTCGCTCCTTGGTGAATAGATCATCCTTACCGGACTCTTCTATTCTGGCACATTGCGATGCCGTATGGGAGCGGAACGGACCATCCCATTAGTATATTCTTTGATCGCATTGAACGTTTTTTGAGCCTAAATTTTCTGGATGGCACGTATGGCAAGGGTCGTTGTTCCGGGAGTTCCGCATCATGTAACTCAGCGTGGTGTTCGCAGGAATGATGTGTTCTTCTGCGAAGCTGATTATGAACTATATATCCACCTTCTTTCAGATTTTTGTCGTAAATGTGGAACGGAAATATGGGCTTATTGCCTTATGACAAACCATATTCATCTGGTCATGGTTCCTTCTACAGAAGATGGGTTGCGAGCCTCGCTCGGAGAAGCTCATCGCAGCTATACGCGTCATATTAATTTAAGAATGCATAGCAACACTGGTCGCCCATTGGGCGACGATTCATTTGTAGATATGCTTGAATTAAAGTTGGATGAAATTTTAAGGCCATTAAAGCGGGGCAGGAAATGCAAGGATGATAAATGAATACACTGTCCCCGTTTTTCCTTTACATCTCACTACAGAAGCCGATTTGTTACAGCGCAGTAAGCGTTTTTGATTTGACGCCATTCGATGTCTATAATAGGTGCTCGCATCAGCGACGAACAGGAGGGCATGCCATGGCAGCACTGCAAGAGATTGAAAACAAGGCCATGTATCTGGAACTGACCGACCGGGCCTTGCTCGCTGAACACTTACTTGCCTCACTTGACGCAGGTGAAGATGTTGATGCCGAGAAGTTATGGATCAAGGAAGCCGAATCACGCTATGCCGCTTATCAGCAGGGCAACATATCTTCCAGTCCGGCAAATGAAGTTCTAGAAAGGGTGCGCAGAAGCCTGAAATGACAGCTGTTCGTTTCCTTACTCCCGCCGAGGAGGAAATGAAAACGTCCGCACAATACTATGCGCAACAGTTGCCCGGCCTTGGAGATCGTTTCCTGAAAGAAATTGGCTCAGGCGTCAGTGCAATCCGGGATTACCCTGAGTCCGGTGTCATTATTTACCCGGGCCTTCGACGCAAACTCTCCGGCATTTCCCCTATGCCTTGCTGTATCGCATCACGCCAACCGAGATTGTCATTCTTGCCGTCATGCACCTGCACCGTAAGCCTGGCTACTGGCTGAATAGAGATAAGCAATGAATCCGGTTAAATATATCCAGCAAGAGGCTGTTGGCGCCTATATAAACGAAAACGGGAAACCGTAAACGCGAACGGGGACAGTGCCCCCGTTTTCCCGGATATTTTTGACATTCACCACTAAAGTGTTCATTATGATCAACATAATCACTTCAGAGGGGTTGAATCATGCAGTCTATGGCAGCGAAAGAAGCGAAAACACATTTCGGGGAACTCATGGACACCGTACAGCGTGAACCTGTAAGCATTAAAAAATATGGACGGCCTGTAGCAGTCATAATGTCAGCGGAAGAATACAAACAGTTCAAACTAGAGCGTTTAAGGGCAAGGCTTTCCATTGGAGAGATGCAACTTGACCGAGGCAATGCCGTGGATGGACGCACCTTCTTTCAGGAGTTAAGTCTGGAAAAAGTCTGATGGCTTTTTACCTTCTATCCGAATCGGCTCAGCAGGATATTATCAGCATCCGGGATTACACCATGCAGACATGGGGAAAGACTCAAACCGGAAAATATTTAACCCTGTTACAGCAGCGGCTTGAATGGCTGGCCGATCATCCTGCTCTGGGCAAAAAGAGAGATGAGGTCAAAGCAGGATATCTCAGTTTTCCTGAAGGGCGGCACATCATTTTTTATCGCTGTGCAGAAAGTGGCATTGAAGTGATGGGCATTATTCACCAAAGCGAAGATATAGACACTCATCTCAACAACTAATACCTTTAATAGAGGTAGGTTTGCTAGTCCTCATCACCTTTAAATACATCAAGGCGGCGGACGCCCCCGCTGTATTACATGATGTGGAATGCCCGGTATCACCGTTCTTGCCATGCGTGCCATGGCCCTAATGCAGTTTTCTTCCTTCCGGGTTTCTGTGGACGCAACGTTCGTCCTGTAATCCGTTCAATATTTCCCACAAAGCTTTCGTCGCCAAGTGGGCGGCCTGTTCTTCCATGCATACGAAATTCTGATTTTGTTGATTCAGTCAAATCAATATCCAAAAAGTTTCGCCAGTCAGTGACGCGATCAAGCATCGGAGCCATTAACTCCGGCGCTAGCCAATCACTCCTCGCTGGAGAAGGATTTAATAATGTAACCGCCGGATTTTTCGTCGAGTTCGAGTGAGAGCAAACCACGAGCCTGTGCCTCTTCCAGCATTTGGCCGAAGCTGCGGAAGCCGTGATAACGCTCCGAAAATCCCGGTTTGCGTCGCTTCAGCGTCTGTTTGATCATCGAACCCCAGACCTTCTCTTCATCACCGCGCTCATCAAACAGGTCTTCCACGGTGGCCAGCACCAGTTCGATGCCCTCCTGCCTGAGCGCCTCGTTATCCTCTGCGCCGCTATTTCCC
>CAJXNE010000178.1 GCA_913056285.1 uncultured Zetaproteobacteria bacterium
AGTGTGCTGTAAATTCACACTTCTTCAGGTTTGGATTTTTCATATAATACTCCGGACCTTTTGGCGCTGTTGTTTCTGTTTCGCTTCGCGCCACTCATAGAACTCGGTCATATCAAAGTAGCGCTTGCCTGTTGACGTCCGCACCCACGTTCGCACACTTGGGATTCAATTCTGATTGACGATATAGGGAGAAGATCATGGCATATAATGTCTACGGCGTGGGCAACGCAATTATGGATATGCAGGTGCAATGTGAGGATGCGTTCCTTGAGCAGACCGGCATTGATAAAGGCATCATGACGTTGGTGGATGATGCACGGCAACAGCAGATACTCGATGCGCTGGCTGAGCACGATATCAATTATTGCTCCGGCGGTTCAGCCGCCAATACCATTGTGGGTATTGCCGATATGGGCGGTAGTGCGGCCTATGCCTGCAAAACCGCGCCGGATGCTTTCGGGCAACAATACCTGGACGAAATGAAAGCGCTGGGCATTGCCATTGAAGTACCGCCAAGCCCGGGGCAGACCGGCTCCTGCGTGGTGCTGATTACGCCGGATGCGCAGCGCACCATGTTGACCAGTCTGGGCGTTTCTTCGGCCCTAAGCGCGGATGACATTCAGGAATCAGAAATCGCCCAAGCTGAATATGTGTATGTCGAAGGCTATTTATTTGCCGGCGATTCTACCAAAGCCGCAGCCCTAAAAGCCATCGAACTGGCCAAGGCCAATAACGTCAAGGTGGCGCTAACGATTTCCGACCCGTTCCTGATTGATATCTGTCGCGATCAGTTCCAGAGTCTGATTGAAGGATCAGTGGATCTGCTGTTCTGCAACGAGGAAGAAGCGCGCGCCCTGACCGGCAAGGAAGACCCGATTGACTGCGGCCACGCCATCCATAAACACTGCGAAAATGTCGCACTGACGCTGGGCAAGAATGGCTCCATCATCATGCATGACGGCGAGGCCTATCCCGTCGAAGGCGTCGAGGTCGATGCCATCGACACCACCGGCGCCGGCGATATGTATGCTGCCGGCGTGGTTTACGGCATTACCAACGGCCTCACCTGGCAACAGGCCGGCCATCTGGGTTCTCATGCCGCCGCCCGCGTAGTATCGCAACTGGGTGCCCGTCTACCAAAACCCATTTCCCGCGACGAGATCGAAGCGCTGCTGGCCTGATCATGCACACCACGTTGGTTCATGTGCAGGTCAAAGCCGATTGCATTGATGCGTTTATCACAGCCTGCGAAGCCAATCATCTGGCCTCCATTCAGGAACCGGGCAATCGCCGCTTTGATGTGTTGCAGTCGCCCGACGATGCGTGCCGGTTTATCCTCTATGAGGCCTATGCGAATGGCGAGGATGCAGCCGCTCATAAACAGACGACGCATTATCAAACATGGCGGGAAACTGTCGCAGACATGATGGCTAAGCCGCGTTTCGGCGAGCCATTCACTGGATTATTTCCCCAGGCATGATCAACGCATTCAATTTCGCCGCCACGCCGCATATCCATTTTGGAGCGGGTAAACGCAGCGAATTGAGCAGGCTCATTCAACACTATGGTCGCCGCTTATTGCTGGTCACAGGCGGCGCATCCTTCGATGCTTCAGCCCTGTGCGCGGACATGTATGTGCAGCTGCAAACTGATTTCGAGGTGCATCGTGTTCGGGTCAACGGTGAACCTTCGCCGCAACTGGTGGATGCAACGGTTGCCTCACTTCAAAACTCAGCGCCCGATTGTGTCGTCGCCATTGGCGGCGCTGATCTGGTGGATCATGAAGCGACGTAGCGGTTGGCGGCGGCAGTCCGGTCGATGCCGCCAAAGCCATGGCGGGATTGTTGCCGAGCGGGGATTCGGTCATGGAATACCTCGAAGGTGTTGGCAACGGCAAAGCCTATACCGGCCCATCAACCCCGTTTATTGCCATGCCGACCACAGCGGGCACCGGCGGAGAGACCAGCAAAAATGCAGTACTCTCAGTGATCGGCGAAAACGGCTATAAAAAATCATTCCGCCATGAAATACTGGTACCCCGGCACATCATCCTCGATCCGGAACTCACCCTGTCCTGCCCGTCCAGCGTCACTGCCGCCTGCGGCATGGATGCATTCACGCAGTTGCTGGAATCCTATCTGTCCAAAAACGCCAGTCCGATGACCGATTCGCTGGCGCTCGGCGGTATAGCCCGCGCCGCCCGCGCCTTGCCTGTCGCCGTCGAACAGGGAGACAATCTCGAAGCCCGGGCAGCCATGCTCTATGCCTCATCCACCTCCGGCCTGACGCTGGCCAATGCCGGGCTTGGCAGTGTGCACGGGCTGGCTTCGCCGATTGGCGCTTATTTCCCCATGCCGCATGGCGAAGTTTGCGGCAGCCTATTATTTGAAGCTGCGCGATTGAATATCGAAGCCATGCAAAGCCGGGAACCGGACAATAGCGGCCTGTTCAAATATGCTGAAGCAGGCCGCATCATGGCCAACGATCATGCCATGAATGATGTGGCCGCCAGGCAATATCTGCTCAATACGCTGCAATCATGGACAAGCCGATTTAGCATGCCGCTGCTATCGGCTTACGGCGTCACGGATGCCGATATTCCGAAACTGATCGCCAATGCCAGTCCCGGCGGCATGGCTGCTAATCCGATTGTATTAAGCGATGAGGAAATCAGCGGTTTGATCCATTCAAGGTTGTAACCGATAGAGCTTTCCTTCATATTCACGATGACAAACCCCACAGGAGAATCCCATGAAAAAACTATTAACCGCTACATTCGCACTGCTGATCGCTCTTTCTTTCGCCGGTTGCTCAGCCGAACCCGGCAGCAAAGCATGGTGTGATAACATGAAGCAGAAAGACAAGGGTAAATGGACTGCCGAAGAAGCAGGTACATTCACCAAACATTGCGTCATGGGCAATTACAAAAAATAAGCTGAGTAGCGACCAGGACGTATGCTGCGATTGGCTACCAACTTCGGTCATGTCCATATCATATTTTGACCGAACCTCGCCGCCGGTGACTGACGCAACACGGCCCTTCGGGCATATGCCTGGACGGCTCCAATAACCGTCATTTTTACCGATATGCTTAATAGGATTAAGGTAAAGTTTGACCTTTTTGCAAAAAATTAAATAACAGGAGGGTGGCATGAGCAGTATAAGCGGAATCAGTTCATTGCCATCGCAACTGACCTCACCGCCACCACCTCCTCTTCAGCGGCAAACAGCAACACAGGTCACCAACGATTTTTTTGCAAAAGTTGATCCAAAAGATTCAGGGAGTTTTGATAAAAACACACTGAGTCGAGTGGCGGATAAGGTTTCGATTTCCCAGGGCAGTGTCGATGCAATGTTCTCTTTGATGGACAGTAATGGTGATGGATCTGTAACCAAGCAAGAATTCACGAACCTATTGCAAACAATCGCCCCGCAGAGTGGGAGTCAACCCAGGAGCAACCCTGCACCCAGCGGCATGGGGCCTGTTCATGGGCATGAGGGAGGCCCGCTACCTCCACCTCCTCCTTCC
>CAJXNE010000179.1 GCA_913056285.1 uncultured Zetaproteobacteria bacterium
TACATTCAGAACCACATTAGCGGTTTTGCGCCCGACGCCGGGCAATGCTTCGAGCTCCTTGCGTGTGCGTGGCACCGCGCCGCCATGTCTGGACACCAAGATCTCGCAGGCGCCGAAAAGATGTTTGGCTTTGCTGTTGTAGAGGCCGAGCGAGGAGATGAATGCTTTTAGTTTTGCTTCACCGAGATCGAGAATCGCCTGCGGTGTATTGGCGACAGGATACAGTTTGGCTGTGGCTTTGTTGACACCGACATCGGTGGATTGGGCCGAGAGCATCACAGCAGCCAGCAGTTCAAATTCATTCGAGTAATTCAGCTCTGTGACAGGTTCCGGATCGGCCGCTTGTAACTGTTCAAAAAACCGCCGGATTTCGGCGGCAGTCATGGTTGCAGGCAAGGCTTATTCGTTCACTTCTTTCATAGTCAGGGTGACCTGACGATCAATAATTTCACCGGCAGGGTTGAGCACCTGCTCGACAAGAAATACGGTGTCTGGATCAATCTTTTCAATTTTTCCATTGTGTTTGCCCATACGGCTACCCCGGCGGACAATATAGCCTTTGCTGGCCATATCTTCGATCATGGCCACGCGCTCACCCCCCATGCTGAATATGGCAACCAGTTTCAGTGCATCAAGGTCATATTCTTCGAGTTTTTCTCGCTTGTGATTATTCAGGCGTAACTGGTTTGTTTGTAATGTGGTGTTGTTACCTTGCGGCGTGGCGCGAGCCAGATAGGAGGCGAACGGGTCGCGCAGGCTGGCAAAATCGATTTCGGGTGCTTTGACCATATGTTGCATTGCATCAGGAAGCCCTGAGTGATCATCGGCAGGCGCTGGCGCAGCGATCACGGGGGTGATGCCCGATAAAAGTCCGGCAATCAGCCATATTACATATTTCATGTTTACCTCCCTGCCAGCGGCAGTGCATTACACCATGCAATTACAGCAGATTGCATGCCAGATGCAAAGACTGTATATTGATATGAAACAAATAACGCGGCTTGTATGGATCTTTTGCGAGCCATGCTAATGTTTCATAGCATGGGTTGGAAAAGACCCATGCGCGTTAACATAAGCAAAGCCAGCAAGTTACAGGCCATACATTTTCACGACTGTGATGAAATCCCGGGTAAGTGTATCTGCGTTTTATCCGTCGCTTTTCTCAGGGCTGCTATGCTGTAGGGGTACTATAGATTGGGCTTCAGCTTGCCTGAGAAGTTTGAGAGCATCGGCTTTTCGGCCGGCATCGGCAATCGGTCGCTGCGCCCTGGCTGGCGCTTGAATAGCCTGGCGCAAGTGAATGGCGGCGCGATGATATTGTTTTTTTCGTAGCAGATAGTCACCCATGAAGTAATTGGCATCCAGCCCATGGGGGGTGCGTTCGATGCCTCCAAGCAAATACTTTTCTGCTTTGGTATCGTCGCCAAAGGCGATGGGCCAGCCGGGCATCTTGTAATAAAGTTGCCCCAAAGCAGTGTGAATGAGGGCATCTGATGCTAATGATTTTGGATTTACTTTTTCTGCCCGGTGCAATATGCGGTAGGATTTTTTCACCATGCCAAGCGCCTTGATGCCCCGAACTTCGCCTGCATAGTTATATAGCACGATCGCCGACCACACCATTGCATCAGCTTTGTCGGGATACATATGTTGAAAGGATTCTGCTTTACGTAGCAGGGATGCAAATGCATTCCTGCGCTCAGATTTGGGCATGCGGTATTTAATTTCGGCCCATGTATGCTGAATCGCCAGCAATTCGGCGCCATAATCGCCCATGGCCCATGCTGATGGCACGGTCAACAGTGCGGCATACAAGCCGATCAGGGTTAAAAGAACATGTTTCATACACACCATAGTCGGAATATTTGCTAACAGCTGACAGCAACTGCCGAAATCATGTCAGTGCCAGCAGAATGATGCGGCCTGCAGGGCATAGACTTGGGTTGCAATTTTCTTGCCCGATTCTGAATCATCCGAACTGGGCGGTTGGCAGTCGTATGCACATTGAACTCCGGATGATGATCATTCATCGCCTTCTGCTTCAGGTGAGATGACTTCCAACACCAGTTTGCCGGCCATAGACCCGGCTTCGATGCTTCGATGCGCTTCGGCTACCTGTTCCAGTGTAAACGTATCGGATACGAAAATGGATAACTTCTGTTCATCGAAGAACTGGGCGCACTGTTCCAGAATATCGCCATGATGTTCGGCGGCTTCATCCAGCCCCATCACCATCGGCGTCAGCATCAATTCGTGACTCACCCGGATATTGCGCAGTCGAATAGTTTTCCAGTCAGCGTTTGCAGGAACCTGTAAAATCGTGACGATATCACCGTACACTTTTGTGGCCCCCACCAACTGGTTGAATGCTTCACCGCCCACGGTATCGAAGGCAACATCGACGCCGATATGATCCGTCCACGCCAATAATGCTTCAGCGACATCCTGTTGTTTGTAGTTGATGATCAGATCGGCGCCGAGTGTTTTGGCTAGCCCGGCCTTTTCATCGGAACTCACCGAAGTGGCTACTTCGCAACCGGCCAGTTTGGCCAACTGAATGGCGACATGACCGACGCCACCGGCGCCAGCATGAATAAACACCTTCTGACCCGACTGGATGCGGGCTCGATCAAACAGCGCTTCCCAAGCCGTGATCAGCACCAGTGGCGCCGCTGCCGCATCGATAAAATCGATACAATCCGGTTTCATGGCCACAAATGATTCGGGCACTGCAATATATTCAGCGTAGTTGCCAGCCTGTTGTCCAAGGCCGCCGTAGCAGAAATAGACGGCATCACCCGGCTCAAAGCGGGTGACTTCTGCGCCAACCCCTTCAACAATACCCGCGCCATCACAACCCAGAATAGCTGGCAAGCCATCGGCAAAATAGAGCCCGTTGCCACGCAGCTTGGTATCAATCGGATTGACGCCAGCCGCCATGATTTGAACCAACACCTCATTGTCGCCGGCAACCGGCTTATCCACTTCCGCCGCAGTTAATACATCCGGTGCGCCCGGTTCAGTCATCAATATGGCTCGCATCTGTTTTCTCCTGTTGGTTTCATCTTGCGTTCCTGGCACGCCTTTGCTGTATCGTCAAAAGCAGCTCACGCAATGCACTTTCAGAGGCCAGAAACGCAAAGAGTGAACTTTTCTTTTTGCCGCGTAAAATGCGGCTTCATCTATGACGCACTCAATCATCACTCATTCCGGAAACCCGACACAGACAACGCAACGCGTGGCATTATTCGATACGACATTACGCGATGGTGCGCAAACCGCCGGTATCAGTTTTTCCGTACAGGATAAAATACGTATCGCTGACCGACTTGCCGATTTTGGCATCGATTGGATCGAGGGCGGCTGGCCCGGCGCCAGCCCCAAGGATGATCTCTTTTTCGAGCAGATGCGTGCTCGTAACTGGAAATACAGCAAATTGGTAGCGTTTGGCTCCACTGCCAGACCCGGCCATCCGGCTCAAAAAGATCATGGTCTGAAC
>CAJXNE010000180.1 GCA_913056285.1 uncultured Zetaproteobacteria bacterium
GTCCGGTTCCTCCAGACGCGAGATGAAAGCGATTCAGCCGCTGGTGGTTGCAAAGGATCTGGATGGCATCGCGGAAGAGATCCGCGCAATGAAGCGCCTCTGGAGTATCGACAAACTGCCCGGGCTGCATAAACGGCGCGATGCCGAAGCGAACATGATCGCCAATGCCGGACATGCATACGATCCGGATGAACTGGTGAGCGTATGACACGAATTCTGGCAGGCCCGATGCTGAGACGGGTGGATACCACGCAAGTCAATATTTGGTTGGCCAGTAGCGAGCCGTTATTGCTCAATGGGCGTTTGTATGGCAAGGATGATATCAGCAGCCCGCTCTTGAGTGATAACTCGAGTTTCAGGACGGTGAAACTGGGCGATAAGCTGTATGTGCATCTATTGAAAATCAGTCCTGAACCCAACGGGGCAGTATTTCCGCAAGGCGCACTGCTTTATTATGATCTGCTGATTCAGCATGCCGATGGCAGTGAAACCAGCATTGTTCATCAAAATCCCGACTTTGTGTTTTACGAGTCAGGGCATCAGCAACTACCCGGTCTTTTTATTCCGAAAAATTCGCAGTTTAAAAGAATTATACATGGCTCATGCCGCCGTCCGCATGCCGGGCAGGCGTTGCCGGGTTGGGAGAAAATGGATCAGCTCAGCAGCGGCGCAGGCTTGATCGAGGCGCATTTCGATGATTTGGGTGAACGACCTGCGGCGTTGTTTTTAACCGGAGATCAGATTTATGCCGATGATGTCGCCATGCCGATATTGGCGATGCTGATTGATCAGGCAGAGTCATTGACCGGCTGGCGTGAGCGTATGCCGATCAATATGCAGGGGGGTGAAGTGATTCCTGCTGACATTAAGCTTGATGGCCGCATGAAAGATCTGAATTTGAAGCAATACGGTATCACCTCGACGGCTGGGGATAATCATCTGCTCACGTTTGCAGAATATGCCGGGATGTACCTGGCCGTGCTGGGCGCCAAAACAGAGCTGCCCAAAAAACCGTTCAATCGCATTCACGGCAGTTCGCGTGATCATTACGATCGGGATAAAAAAAGGGCCATGGCATTTTTTGCCACACGTCGTGATATCAGGCGTTTGCTGGCCAATATTCCCATCTATATGATTTTTGATGATCACGAAGTCACCGATGACTGGAATTTGAATCCGGCATGGGAAGCCAATATGTACAGCAACCCGTTTGGCAAACGCATGGTCAGCAATGCGCTGGCGGCATACTGGGCCTTTCAGGGCTGGGGCAATGATCCGGATAAGTTTGATGATGCGTTTATGGATACGATTGAAGGGCATTTGACTCAACATCAGGCCAGTGGCGCCAAGGCCGATGCATTTGATGCGCAGATGCTGGATCGGCAGCTTGTGGATCGTTGGTCATATACGTTACCGACAAAACCATTCACTGTTGTACTGGATACTCGCATGCATCGCGAATCCGGCTCTGATGGCCCGGCTGGCGCATGCGTGCTGATGAACGGGCAATCACGCGACTGGTTGAATCAGATATTGCATCAGCAACGCAATGATCAGGGCGAAGATTACCCACTGCTGTTGATTTCCGCTTCACCGGTATTCGGCTTCGCAAGAATGGAAAAATTTCAACAGATTGCCCTGGAGCTGGGCCTTTCGCCGGCATCGCTTGATCTGGAATCATGGCGGGAAGGTTTCACATTGCTTGAATCGGTGTTGACGCAAGCAGGCAGCGGCGTTCAAGTTGTGACTGTTCTATCGGGGGATGTGCATTATTCATTCAGTGCGTTCGATCAGTTCAAACATGCCAATGCCACCATGGCCATTGATGCTGCTCAGCTAACATCCAGTCCGGTGAGCAATAACCCTGCGGGGGGTGTTATTGGCAAAGGCTTGCTTAACGTCGATGATAATGAATATCCTGATCTGATTCGACCGCAGGAATCAAAAGGGCGAATTACCTCATTGAATAATGTCGGGTTGGTGTTTTTCGCTGCTGACGGCAGCACGGAAAAGCATGTGCTGGTTGCACGGAAGCGAAAAACAGACAGCCCCGTGCATGTGCTAACCTACCTCTATCCATAATTGCCGCGTTCTGCTGATCAGTTCTGTAACTTATGAGTGAATTGGCTAGCTTGCCGAACTATGCCAAAAATACTATTTCATTTCGGTGAGCTTTCCCTCAAAGGCAACAACCGATCTACCTTCGAACGCCGCATGGCGCAAAATATCAAGCGGGTACTCAAGCCTGTATTGAAACCGGCCGGATTTCATCGTGAGCATGGGCGGATGGTTGCTGATGTCGAATCGATTTCGAATGAACTGTTGGATTACCTGGCTCTGATTCCGGGCATTCGTAACTTTTCAGTGGTGCATGAATGCGAACTGGCACTGGAAGCCATGCAGGAAACGGCCAAACAAGCAGTGCTGGCTGATTTCGGTGTGGATGTGGCGGGCAAGCCGTTTCGCGTTACCAGCAAGCGCAGCAATAAAAGCTTTCCGATCACGTCGCCTGAAATGAATTTCGAGGTTGGTGGTTTTCTCAAGAATCATTTGAATCTGACTGTGAACCTCGACCATGCCGAAATCGATGTGCGTATCGAAGTCGGCGCGGATGCCGCCTATATTTATACCAAAAAAATTACCGGCATCGGCGGCCTGCCGGTCGGCACATCCGGGCGTGGCGTGGTGCTGTTTTCCGGCGGTATCGATTCACCGGTCGCCGCCTACACCATGATGAAACGCGGCATGGAAGTGGTGCTGGTGCATTTGTATAACAGCACAATCAATCGCGACTTCGCCAAGATCAAGGATCTGGCGCGCCAGTTATCCCGCTATCAGGGGCGTGTGAAACTGTATATGATTGATCTGGAAGAATTTCAGCGCCATGCCATTGCCGAAGTGCCTGCTGAATACCGCATGATTATTTATAAACGACAGATGATTCGCTCCGCCGCCCTGATTGCGCGTCAGGAAAAAGCGCAGGCGCTGGTGACCGGTGATTCGCTCGGGCAGGTGGCCAGTCAGACGCTGGCCAATATTCATGCCATCTATGATGCCTCCGATCTACCACTGTTGCCGCCGCTGATTGGTGCGGATAAAGAGGAAATTATTGCGCTGGGTCGCCGAATCGGCACGTATGATATTTCCATCGAGGAATATTGCGATATCTGTTCATTCCTGATTGCCAAACATCCGGAAACCAGCGCCCGCCGTTCCAAAGTAGCTGAACTGGAAACGGGCTTGCCGCTGGAAGGGCTGGACTGTCCTACCCGCATTGTTCTGTTTGATGCCGGGCGGGAACTGGATTGATTTATCTGGTTCAAGGTTGATGAAGTCGTAAAAAGTCCGTCCATGGCCTTTTTACTTTCCTTACAAATCAACAACTTGCATTGCAAGCCATTGATTTGCGCGCCCGTC
>CAJXNE010000181.1 GCA_913056285.1 uncultured Zetaproteobacteria bacterium
CCGCGAAGCGGGGTGAGGCGCTCTTGAATAACAAAATGACGGATTCTATCATTTTGTTATTCAATCGTTGGGGGCGTTGTAACGCGGCTTGCGTCGCTATTCAGCGTATGCGGAGGGTCTGCTTTAGCTGTGTATCCCCAGACATTTAGCTCGACTACAGTCGCAGTTATCACGGTTTTCATGGGATAACTCACGCAGTGCCCAATCGCGTGCCTGTCGATTTTCTTGCACGCCCTTGCAGCATCAGTAAGCTGAGCGGACGGTGAGTGCATCACCTGATTTTCATGGAGGGCATTATGATTGAAGGCTCATGTCTGCGAATTTATCTGACAGAATCCAGTCGCATTGATGGTCAACCGGCTATGGAAGCGATTCTCGGCCTGTGCCGGGATGCCGGATTGCGCGGGGTTTCGGTGGTGCGCGGTATTGAGGGCATGGGTTCGCACGGGGCGGAGCATTCCACCTCGTTTCTGGCCCTGTCCAGCGACCTGCCATTGCTGATCGAGGCCATTGATACCAGCCAACGTATTGACGCGGCCATGCAGCAAATGCGACCTCATCTTGGCACATGCCTGACTGCAGTGTGGCCTGTTTTACTGATGCGCAACAATGAACTGGATGGAGATACTGATGGGAATGATTGAAATGCTCAGAAAAGTTCCGTTGTTCGCCGAACTGGATGAACTGGAACTGGCATCTATTGCAGCGCTGAGCAGCAGTATTGATATTCCCAAAAAGAGTATTGTTGTGCAGGAGTCTGATCCGGGCGATTCGATGTATGTCATTCTGGATGGTGAAGTAAAGGTTTCGACCTATTCAGTAGATGGGCGTGAAGTGGTATTGGCATTACTGGGCAAAGGTTCGTTTTTTGGTGAAATGTCATTGCTTGATGAGCAGCCGCGTTCAGCCAATGTGACCACGATGCAGGATTCGAAGTTTGCCAATATTCGCAGGCGTGATTTGGTGCAGTTGCTGATGGATCAGCCGGTTATCTCGCTCAAACTCTTGACAGAAATCGCTGTGCGGCTGCGTAAAACCAGTCGGGTGCTGGAACGAATCAGCAGCATGGATGTACCGCATCGACTCTATGCTTATCTGGTGGATCATTGTGTGCGTTTCAGTCAGCCCAATCAAGATGGCCGCTACAATACGGTGTTGCCAACCCATCAGTTACTGGCCGATCAGCTTTCCACCAGCCGTGAAACTATTTCCCGTACGATTAGCCAGTTGAAAAAAGATGGCGTGCTTGTGCAGTGCGAAGGGCGTGGCAAAATGCTTGTTGATGTCGAGCAACTCGAAGACATGCTGGACAATTGTTAAGCTTTTTACCGCAGATGGACGCAGATACACGCGGATATTAGTCAAAGTAAAAAGCTAAAAGGGCTTTTCTGCTTAAACTGACAGCTTCATCTGAAAACCAGTCTTGCGGATGCGTTCGGCGGTGAGTTGCATCCATACGTTGTCCAGCGCCGTTAAATGAACGGCCTCATCCTGCAATGAAGGTCGCGCCAGACCATAGAGCAGGATGCCGCGAATCGGTATTCCATTCAGTTTTAATGCTGTAAGAAAATTAGTATAGGCTGTGATCTCATGTTCCGAAGGCGGCTGACCATCCCAGCCGACCATGCAGGTCTGAATCCATGTCGGGCAGGTTTTGGCCACAGCTTCGACCTGCTGGCGCAAGCGAACGGCATCCAACTTGATACCATTGAGTCGGAGAATGCCAGCATCAGTGACGCTATCCACCTTAATCCACACTTCACCGCCATGTTCGGCCATCTGTACCAGGCCACGTTGCACATGCGCTTTATGCACGTAGGAGCCGTTGCTGATCAGGCGCAGCGGGATCGACAATCCGAATTGTTGCGTGAGTTCAACGATGACGCTGACCACCTGATCGAAGGCGGTGCAACTGGTTGGCTCGCCATTGCCGGAGATAGCAATATCGCACAGTTTTCGACACGCAGCAGGAACACGCTCAGCCATAAAAGTGCCGCTCTGTATATCTTCCAGCATGGTGCTCAATTCAGAGCGCAGCAGCTGCAAATCAATGGCGGGTGCGACACCACGCACCAGATTGGGAACCTGACAATAAGCGCAGTGCCAGTTGCACGCGTTATTCGGATTCAGATTAACGCCGACGGAAACCCCGCCGGCACGGCGCGATATAACCGGATAGACATAGGTCATATCAACCGCATCGCGGTCATGATTATGGATGCTGAGTAGTTGATTGGTCATGTCAGTAGTGCTCATGCTCATATCAGGCAGTGCTCATATCAGGCAGTGGTCATAGCAATCAGGCGTATGTATCCAGTAAGCGCCCGCCTTCGAGTTGGCCGGAACTTTGTGCGATGCCTTTGGCAGAATAGGTCAGCGCTGCATTTGAACCAGCCAGCATGGCTTCGCTTCGTTGTAACAGGTGATTGCGGCTATGGTTACTGCGCAAGGTGCTTGTAGGCTCGACAATTTTTTGTGCTTCAATAATTGGCGGCGTCGGACGGATACCTTGCTGCAATGGCGGTATCGCCACCGCAGCCGGGTAGCTATCCACGTGTAATACAAAGCCCATCGTTATCGCCATAAGTGCTCAATGGTATTCTTGCCTGAATGATTCGTCACTGATTCAGTTGTAGTGGGTCTGCCAGATTATGCCCTGAAGAGCTATCTTCTATTTGCTTATTCGTGTCATTGCAGCGGTGACCTGGCTTAATTGGGCAGGGCTAATGATATAGGGCGGCATCGTGTACAGCAGCTTGCTAAACGGACGCAGCCAGACGCCTTGTTCTACGAGCAGGCTTTGAATCTGCGCCACATCAATGGGCTCATGCATTTCAATCACGCCAATCGCTCCTTTGACTCGTACATTGGCAACAGCATCAAATGCACGGCATGGTTCCAGTTCATGCTGCAACTGTTGTTCAATGGCGTTGACTCGCTGTTGCCAGGGAGAGGCCAGCAATAAATCAATGCTGGCCAGGGATACTGCACAGGCCAGCGGATTGGCCATAAATGTGGGGCCGTGCATTAATACGCCAGCACCGTCCTTGTGAATGCCATCGCAGACGCGTGCTGAACACAGGGTGGCTGCCAGACTCATATAACCGCCAGTCAGGGCTTTGCCGATGCACATCATATCCGGCTCGATATCCGCCTGTTCACATGCAAACAGCGTACCGGTACGGCCAAAACCGGTGGCGATTTCATCGCAGATCAACAGTACATTATGCGCATCGCACAAGGCGCGTGCTTGCCGTAGAAATTCCGGCGCATAAAAGCGCATACCGCCCGCCCCCTGCACGATTGGTTCAAGAATCACTGCAGCCAGCTCGTCGTGATGCGCGCTGATTTCGGACTGGAACGAGGTGATTTGCGCGTCATT
>CAJXNE010000182.1 GCA_913056285.1 uncultured Zetaproteobacteria bacterium
CCTTCACTTGTTGAGCTCTCTGCCGACTATCATTGCGTGGATGCTGCGGCTTGCAAGTGGCAGATGATTGTGCGCAGCATAGCGCAGCGATAAGGCGACTGTTACGCTGCGCCGATGAATGAATCGCTATCATTAAAACAGTTATCGGATCTTTTTCGCAAAGGTTGCAAACCACGTGAACAGTGGCGCATTGGCACAGAGCATGAGAAGTTTGGTTTTTACAACAGTTCACTCAAACCGCTCACCTTTGATGGTCCTTCGGGCATTGCACAGGTATTGCATGGTCTTATGACCTACGGCTGGCAGGCCTATTATGAGAAGAATAATCCCATTGCACTGCTGCGTGATGGTGCTTCTATTACGCTGGAGCCGGGCGGACAATTTGAACTCTCGGGTGCGCCGTTGGCGACCATTCATGAAACTTATGCGGAAACAGGCAGGCATTTTGATGAGCTGGCCGTGATCAATGATGCGCTGGATATTAACTTTCTCTGCATGGGCTTCCAGCCGAAGTGGGCGCGCAGTGAGATTCCGTGGATGCCCAAATCACGCTACGCGATTATGCGTGAATACATGCCGAAGGTGGGTGGCAAAGGTCTGGATATGATGCTACGCACGGCGACGATTCAGGCGAATCTTGATTTCTCTTCTGAAGCAGATATGTGTCGAAAAATGCGTATTGGCTTCTGTTTGCAACCGATTATCACTGCGATTTACGCCTCCAGCCCCTTTATGGATGGCAAGCCATCTTCGTATGCATCTTCTCGTGCAGCGGTATGGTTGGATACGGATGCTGCGCGAACGGGGATTCCTGCTTGTGTGTTCGGTGATGGGTTCGGTTTTGATGCTTGGACCGAATGGGTGCTGGATGTGCCCATGTATTTTATTGAGCGCGATGGTCAATATATCGATTGCACGGGTGAAAGTTTTCGCGCCTTTCTTGAAGGAAAACTGCCGCAACGAATGGGTGAGTTACCGACGTTAGCGGATTGGGAACTGCACAGTTCGACGGTTTTTCCTGATGTTCGCCTGAAGCAATTTATCGAGATGCGCGGTGCAGCCGGTGGTGATCTGGCATGGATTACCTCGCTGCCAGCGTTGTGGAAAGGCTTGCTGTATGATGCGCAAGCTGAAGATGATATTTGGCAGCTGGTTCAGGACTGGAGTTTTGAAGAGGTGTCGCAACTGCATCGCAATGTACCGGTGACGGCACTGCAAACGGCATTTCGTGATACCACGGTGCACCAGCTCAGTCGCAGCGTGTTGGATATTGCTCAGGCGGGTTTGGAGCGTTTGAATATCTGTCATGCAATGGGTCACAATGAATCGATTTACCTTGCACCGTTGAAAAAAGTGGTGGCATCAGGTCAGACACGTGCCGATGTGTGGTTGGATGCTTACCATCATGCGTGGCAAGAAAATATCGATCAACTGTTTAAGGCCGCGATCATACCGCGATCAACTCGATAACATTTTCATCTGCATCGCGACAGAAAATCGCTGCACGGCCTGATTTGCTGCGGGTAAAGGCGATGTTTGCCTGTTCGAGTCGTTCACAGATGCTCGGCAGATCTTTGCAGGCCAGAGCAACATGACGATCACGACCACCATGTTGGGGTCGAATAGCGTGACGATAGGGATCATGGATGAGCAACAGGTGTAGTTGCTGACTTTGTCCCAGTTTGTAAAAGAGTCCTGGAAAGCCAAGGTCAGGACGATCATCTGGTTTCAATCCCAAAATATCACTATAAAACGCTTTGGCTTGCTGTAAATCCGAAACAATCAAACTGATATGTAATAGCTGCATACGTTCTCCCTTCGTTGTGTTCTCTTGCACCATCGCTATATTCACCAGCAATTTCAAGGTGAAGAGGTGTGTTTATGTTTGGACTTGGGCCGATGGAACTGATTTTAATTCTTGTCATTGTGATCGTTCTTTTTGGTGCAAAACGCCTGCCTGCCATTGGTGAAGGTTTGGCCAAAGGAATTCGCAGCTTTCGTACGAATATGAATGATGAGACGTCTAAAAAAGCTGAAGATAAGCTTGAAAGCAAAGATCATCAGATTCACTAAGTGATCGCACGCTTATTCCATGCCTGATATTGGCTTTCTTGAACTTTTGCTCGTTGGAGCGGTGGCTTTTTTGATTTTAGGACCCGAGCGCACACCTGAATTTTTTGCCCAGATTGGCCGTATGGTACGCCAAGGGCGGGTGTGGATCAGTCATGTGAAGCAGCAAATTGAACAGGAGACCCAAGCGTTAAAAGAGCCGGTGAACGAGGCTCGCGATGCATTGGATGAAGGCATCAGCAGTATGGACAACAGTATCAAGAAGCCCGATGAGCCAAAACACAAATAACGAAACCGGTATTCTTTCACATCTGCACGAGTTAAGACGGCGCTTTCAAATTGCCGTGATTGCGTATGTTGTGGGTGTGGTTGTACTGATGAACTTCTCCAGCGCGATTTTTGATTTTATGTCGATGCCACTGCGCTCGGTACTACCTCCCAACACCCCTTTAATCTTTCTCAATGCGCCGGATGTTTTTTTTACGTATCTAAAAATTGCGCTGGTATTGAGTATTTTTGTCACCTCGCCGGTCACCTTTTATCAGCTGTGGGCATTTATTGCGCCGGGCTTGTACAAACATGAACGGAAGCTATTTCTCGGTTTTTTTATCAGTAGTTTACTGCTTCTGTTTGCCGGTGCCGCCTTCGCTTTTTATGCCGTGTTTCCCATTATCTTTAACTTTTTTCTGAGTTTTTCGAGTGAGACCATTCAGGCGATGCCAGCGGTGAAAGAGTATCTGACGCTGGTGCTGAAGCTGCTATTTGCTTTTGGCATCAGTTTTCAGGTGCCGATTGTGGTCATTGCACTGGCTCGGCTCGATATTATGGATGCCGATAGTCTGGCGGATAAACGCCGCTACGTGATTGTCTGGGTATTTATTTTTGCGGCCATTTTGACGCCACCGGATGTGATTTCTCAGGCCATGCTTGCCATGCCCATGTATGCGCTGTTTGAAGTAGGGGTCTGGTTTGCTCGTCGTTTTCAGAAAAAGGATCAGGCAATCACGTGAAACAACGTACTGCGATTTATGCCGGAACATTTGATCCGATTACTTTGGGGCATATGGATGTGGTGCGGCGAGGATTGAAGCTGTTTGATCAGCTGATTATCGGCGTGGCTGAAAATCCAAAGAAGTGTCCCATGTTTGATCTGCAGACGCGTTTGATGATGGCCAGAGAGTCGCTGGCAGATGAATCGGCTGTGAAAGTCGTGGGGTTTACAGGCTTACTTGTTGATCTGGCGCATGAAC
>CAJXNE010000183.1 GCA_913056285.1 uncultured Zetaproteobacteria bacterium
GATTTTCCGAAATGCCATACAAACCAAATGATTACACCCTGCATCCAATGTCAATGCCGGTTCCTGGGCTTAATCAACGAAAATATTGCGGGTCAATCTCGTATTTCCGCAATAACTTGCGCACGGTATTGCGATTCAGTCCCAGCATATCGGCTACTTTTAACTGATTGCCATGACATCGCTCCATGGCCAGCACCAACAGCGGCGGTTCGGTTTGCTCCAGCATATACTGGTGCAGATTGACTGCCTTGGCATAACCGAGCTGGTGCAGATAATTGCGCGTGCAGCGCGTCACGGCTTCTCCCAGCGTTTCTTCCTGATGGTGCCTGTTTGACACATTTCCCAGCGCCAGCGCCACGTCAGACAGGGTAATACTGGCACCCGGCGTTAATACGGCCAGTCGGCGCATGACGTTTTTGAGTTCGCGCACATTGCCCGGCCAATCGTGGCGGCTAAGCAGATCAATGGCGTCATCAAGCAGAATCGGCGCGTTCATGCCCAGTTCTTCGACCGCCTCATCAAGCAGATGGACTGCCAATTCGGGGATATCATCACGGCGCTCGCGCAGCGGCGGGATATGCACCGGAATCACATTGAGTCGATAATACAAATCCTCGCGAAATTCACCCTTGCTGATTTTTTCCTGCAAATGCTGGTGGGTGGCAGCTAACAAGCGCACATTGACTACTTTAGACTGGCTACCGCCGACCCGCTGCACGCGCCCTTCTTCGAGCACGCGTAATAACTTGGCCTGTAAAGCCGCGGGCATATCGCCGATCTCATCGAGAAATAGCGTGCCTCCATCAGCCTGTTCAAAACGCCCCTCACGGGTCTTATCCGCGCCGGTAAACGCGCCCTTTTCATGGCCAAACAGTTCGGATTCCAGCAGATCTGCCGGAATCGCGGCGGTATTGATGGCAATGAAGGCCTTATCACCACGCTGGCTGCGATCATGTAGGGTGCGTGCTACCATCTCCTTGCCGGTGCCCGATTCTCCGGTAATGAGCACAGTCAAATCGGAGGTCGCCACACGCCCCAACGTGCGGAACATATCCTGCATGGCCTGACTACGACCGATAATCAGCTCTTCCCGCACTTCCGGCTTGGGCGGCGCTTTCTCCTGCACCGGCCGTACGCGTTGCACCAGTTGCCGAACCTCATCCAGATCAAACGGCTTTGGTAAATATTCCATCGCACCAAGCCGGTACGCTTCAGCGGCGTGACCGAAGGTGGTTTCAGCTGTCAATAGCACTACCGGTGCCTGAATGACGCCGGCGGACAGAAAGTCCATTCCATTGCCATCCGGCAGATATACATCAAGAAAGACCATATCGATATCATGATGGCTTGCCAGAGCGGTTTTTGCCTCGGCAATTGCGCCTGCCTGCAACACCTCCAAACCTTCCTCGCGCAGTACCTTATCCAAAATCCAGCGAATGCCTTCATCATCATCAACAATCAACGCTTTCATGCTTTACTCTCCCCTGACTCGCTCTCCCCGGACTCACTCTCCCCTGCCCCACTCAGCTGTTTGACCGGCAAATGCAGCGTCATCGTCGTGCGCCCGTTTTCACTTTTCACATTTACCCTGCCGCCATGCTCCAGCATCACCCGCTCCACCTGCGCCAATCCCAAGCCGCTGCCGCGTTGTTTGCCGGTCACATAGGGTTCGAATAATCGATCCTGCAACGATTCAGGAATCATTGCGCCGTCATTGGTAATACTGATTTCCACGACTTTACCGTGATGACCGGGCAGGTGTACCAGTGGCGCCATACGCGTCTGCCATTCGATTTTGCTGTCCGCAGCCTCCAGCGCATTTTGCCAGAGATTTTCAAAGGCCTGCCTGAGCCGGGCCGGATGAGACAGAATTTCCGGCAGACTCGGATCAAACACCCGGCTGATATAAATACCCTCCGAATACTGACCCTCCCGGTTCGGGATAATATCCTGAATCAATGCATGCAAATTGGTCATCTCCATCTGCACCGATGCACGCGGGCCAACCTGCAAAAATGCATCGATGCGATCACGGATACGATCCACGCCGCTGATCATCTGCCCAACGGCTTCTTTGGCATCGGCATTCATATCCTGTTCGGATAACCACTGGCTGGCGCCCCTGAGCGCAGCCAGCGGATTTTTGACCTCATGTGCCATTTCCAGCGCGATTCGAGCCACGGCCTCAGCCATCTCATGACGCCTGGCATGGCGTTCAACCTCCGAGCGCTGCGCTTCCGGCACAAATATCGCCGTCATACCTGTTTCATGCATACCACTCTCGTGCATGCTGTTCTCGTGCATACCGAGATGCAGCGACACCGGCATGCCACCGTCCTTCATGCACAACTGATGATCGGACACGCCGCCGCTATAGGGAGACAGCAGCGATAGTAATCGTTCGATTTCTCCAGCTGGTGTAAACACATCTGCCAAATGATGGCCGGCCAGTTGGCGATTGGATTTGCACAAGGCTTCCTGAGCCAGTAAATTAGCTTGTAGCACGCGCGCCTGATCATCGAGAAGCAGCATCGGCAAGGGCAGGATCGACAGCGGAATTTGATCAAACAGCAACGGTAAGCTCCGGGTCGGGATGCAGACCAGAATGAATATCCGGGCGCAAAACATGCTGATGTACATGCGCGCCAAGACCTAAAAAATAGCCAGCAGCCACATCCAGCATCTGCTGCCAGTCGGTCAGCGTTTGAAACGACTGGCGAAACTCCGCCGAACCGCGCAACCCCTTGCTGTACCAGATCACATGTTTTCGCGCCAGTTTGGACGCCGTGCGAATGCCGTGGTGCTCGGCCAGATGATGCAGATGTTCGCTGACGATCAGCCAGCGTTCTGCCGCTGCAGGCGCTGCAGGCAAATGTGCGCCAGTCAATACGGCATGCACTTCACCGAGCACCCATGGATTACCCTGCACTGCGCGCCCGACCATCACGCCGTCACAGCCGGACACGCGAATCATCTCGCGAGCCGAGGCCGCATCGACAATATCGCCGTTACCAATCACCGGAATCGAAACAGCCGCTTTGGCCAGCCCGATATCTTCCCAGTTGGCATGGCCGCTGAACATCTGGGCGCGGGTGCGCCCGTGCACGGTCAGCATCTGAATACCGCTGGCTTCAGCAATTCGGGCGATGGTCTCAACGTTTTTAGACCGCTCATCCCAACCCGTTCTGATTTTCAACGTTACCGGCACGTCGACCGATTTCACCACGGCTTCAATCACGCGCGCTACCAGTTTTTCATCCTTGAGCATGGCCGATCCTGCCACCTGTTTGCAGATTTTCTTGACCGGGCAA
>CAJXNE010000184.1 GCA_913056285.1 uncultured Zetaproteobacteria bacterium
GTTCAGGAAATGCTAAGCGCTCAAATGCTGGACTCGCAGATGCAAGATATCCTGCAACGTTTACGCACTGGTAGCTGCGAGGCATCAGATGAGCCAGCTAACCGGCATGGCAGCACCACCCATATCAGCATTATTGATAAAGATGGCATGGCCGTTTCGTTAACCACCAGCAATGGCGAAGGCTCAGGCATTGTGGTGCCCGGCACTGGCATCCATCTCAATAACATGCTGGGCGAGGAAGACATTAATCCACTCGGCTTGCATGCGCTGGCCGGAGGCAACACCTTGTCTTCAATGATGGCGCCATCCGTATTTATGCAACAGGGGCAAGCAGCTTTGGTGATGGGCAGCGGCGGCTCCAACCGGCTGCGTGGCGCTATTCTGCAAGTGTTGACCCGGTGCTTGTTATCGGGCCAGTCGATTGAATCTGCCGTACATGCTCCCCGCCTGCATAACGAGGGCAACAGGCTGGATTTTGAACCCGACTGTTTATCGGAGCATGAGAAAGAACAGCTGATACAGCTGGGCTGGAAACTCAATCCGTGGCAACAGCAAAATGTTTATTTCGGTGGCGTACACGCCATTCAGTGCATGGCCAATGGCGACTTACTCGGCAGTGGCGATCCGCGTCGCGGCGGCGCGGTCGTGGCTGAATGAGTATTTATTATATTGCCTTCGGTGGCAATCTGGGTGATGTCCCGGCTGCATTTCATGCTGCGCGGCAATGTATTGAACAGCTGGAATACACTGACGTAACCGCTTCTTCCTTACTATACCGCACCCCGCCGCTTGGCCCGCCCGGTCAGGCGTATTATTATAATGCAGTGATTGCCGCCCAATCGGAGCTCGCTGCTGAGGATTTTCTTGATGCGCTACAAATGATTGAAGCGGAACATGGACGCATTCGGGCGGAACACTGGGGGCCGCGCACCCTTGATCTGGATATCATTGCCATTGATGCAGAGACCATGGACACCAAGCGTTTAACCGTTCCCCATGCACATATGCAAAACCGCCAGTTTGTGCTGCGCCCTCTTTGCGATATCGCACCGAGCTGGCAACATCCCCGTCTGGGTGAAACTGCATCGCAACTATTGGATAGCTTGCTGCAAGCAGGCGAATCGGCTTTGCCAAAGGGGAGTACATGGTAACAACGAGAAAGCTGAGCGAGCGGGGACGTCCACTGAATCAGTGTCATATTGCCATTGAAGGTGCCATAGGCGTAGGCAAAACCACGTTGACGCAGAAATTGGCCGACAAACTCGGTTCGAGCACCTTTTTTGAGCAGGTCGATGATAACCCCTTTATAGAACTATTTTATCAGGATCCGTCCCGCCATGCCCTGTCCGTTCAGTTATCATTTTTATTCTCTCGCCTAAAACAATGGCAAACATTGCAACAGCAGGATTTGTTTTCGCAGGGCGTGGTCAGCGATTATCTGTTTGCCAAGGATCATATTTTTGCCACAGTCACCCTCTCCGATGAGGAGCTGGCGCTGTATGATCAGGTTGCGCGTTTGCTACAGGTAGACTTGCACCGTCCCGACCTGGTGATTTACCTGCAATCGAAACCGAATATCATTATGGAACGCATCCGCCGCCGCAACCGCGGCATGGAACGCAGCCTTAAAATGGATTATCTGCAACAGATCATCAATGCATACGATCAGTTTTTCTTCCACTATCAGGAAGTGCCGCTATTGATCGTACAAACCGACCGCATGAATTTTGCTGATCACGAAGATGCCGTCGACACCCTGATCGAACGCATCGGCAATATGAACTCGCAAACCGAATTCTGGGCGGATTACAGCTAATGAAGTCGAAAAAGTCGATGCGGTAACGCGAATGGACATCGACCCTGCCCGTTTTCTCATCGCCCATCGCGGCGATCAGACCGATGCAATCGAAAATACGCTGGCCGCGTTCGAAGCTGCCGCACAAGCCGGGGCTCTTTTTCTGGAATGCGATATCCAGTTCAGCAAGGATTTTGTGCCGGTTATCCTGCATGACCACAGTTTGAAAAGACCGGGCATCGGCAACGGCGCAGTCTCGCGCCACACCTATCGCGAACTGGTGATACAATGCGGCCAGCACTATCGGCTGCTGAGCTTCGACGCGCTGTTGGGCTGGCTGCAACAGCATCCGGATATCACCCTGTTCAGCGAAATCAAACCGCCCGTCCTACGAAGAAAATCGGCGCATCTGACAGTTCAGGCTATCACAAACATGATCCCCGCCGCCCTGCAAACACAGGTTGTGCTGATCAGCCAGTCTGCCTTGCTGGTTGAGGCCTGTTGTCGGCAATTTGACGGACAGGCCGGTTGGGTGGCCGAATATCACCGGATTCCTGAAACAGATTTCGCTTACCTGTTCTTGCCCGCCAGTCGCGCCGACGAAGCGGCTGCGTGGCAAAAATGCGGCATCACATGTGTTGTGTATACCGTCAACAATGCAAATCAGGCCAGAGCATTATTGGCCGCCGGCATGGATATGATTGAAACCAATCATTTCGGGCGCATGCAACAGGAGCTAATGCATGGCTGATAACATTGATGTCGATGTACTGATTATCGGCGGCGGCATTTACGGCGCGGGTATCGCACAGGCCGCTGCTGCAGCCGGTCATTCCGTCATGCTGGTAGAGCAGCAAAGCATCGCATCGGCCACCTCCGGCAATTCCACCAAGCTCATTCATGGCGGCCTGCGTTATCTGGAATCCATGCAACTGGGGCTGGTGTATGAAGCGCTGCATGAACGCGAACTGCTGTTACAAATGGCCCACGAACTGGTCAGCCGGGAATGGTTTTATATCCCGGTTTACCGTTATAACAAACGGCCTGCATGGGTGATTAAGATTGGCCTTGCGCTCTACTGGGTCTTATCGCTGGGCCGTTCCCGTTTTAAATCCGTTCCGCGCAGCCAATGGCATGCAACCATTCCAGGCCTGGATAGCAAACACATGACCGCGCTGCTGGCCTATGAGGATGGCGCCACAGATGATGCGCGGCTAACGCAGGCTGTCGCTGCATCCGCTCAACAACTGGGCGCGGATATTCGCCAGCACACGGAATTTATCAGCGCCAAACGAGAAGGGAGGCACTGGCTGGTGCAGTTGTCGGCCAATAAGTCGGAACAGGTCTGCATAGTCAGAACGCAGGTTTTGATCAATGCCACCGGCCCATGGGTCAACCGTATCCGGGAGCGGATCACGCCTGATCTGGGCAGTGAAT
>CAJXNE010000185.1 GCA_913056285.1 uncultured Zetaproteobacteria bacterium
CCCCGGAAACCGCCGCCACCAATTCAGGGTTGGAGCACGGGTACATCGGCCCGCAAATCAGCGGTACGTCCACGCCTGCGTGTCGGGTAAATGGTGTTTCGGTTAATGATGCGTCAAGACGGTCGCTATTCATTGAGACGGATCTTTCGCTCTGAGTTGCCAGTGAACGTTCAGGCGGGCAACGATATCACCCGCTGCATCGCTGATTTGGGCATGCACAATGTGCGTTACAGGCTCTGTAATCATACCGGGAGGCTCGGCCCGCCCTTCGGCCAATAGCTGGCCTCGCGCCTTCTTGACGTATTCAATATCGAGTCTGGTCACGATGGCTTTCACATCATCAGGCAGAGCCGAGAGCATGGCCAGCCCGCTGGCCAGTTCACCCAGATTGGCCAGCGCAATAGCGTGGATGGAATGCAAATGGTTGCGCAGGCCGCGCCGGTCACGCAATGCGATGCGCGCATAACCGGGTTCGAGCTGTAGCACCAGCGGACGAATAGAGCCGGAATACGGTGCCATCCGTCCCAGCATCAAACTATAGAGCCTGCGCCCGAAAGCTGTTTTACCCCAACGCTGCCACAGGCTTAGCACCCGCCCGCCAACTTGCTCCGCCATCACACCTCCTGTATCGACCGCATCAAATCACTACGGTTTTCATAGTATAGCAGATAGGCCGAATTTTGTTGCCCGACGTGCAAGAGCTCCGTTTGGAGGTCACAAACAGAAAAAAACGTCAGCAAAACAAAAAAAGACCGGCTGCATGCACAACCGGTCGTTTTATTTGCAGCAGTCCAATCAGTGAACGTGCTTTTTAGCTTTTTTGAGCTTGGCTACAGCTTCCGCCTTGCGCCCTTTAGAATACACGGGACGACTGACAACATCAGGCAGATCAATTACTTTTTGCAGATAGGGGATGGCTTTTTTATATTCCTTCTCTTCCAGCCAGTAATCGCCCATGAAGTAATTGGCATCCATATCATCCGGAGCAACCGCTTGCGCTTTGTTCAGATATTCCAACGCCTTGTCATCATCGCCAAAGCCAATGAACCCGCCCGGCACCATATAATAAAAGCTGCCCAGCGTCGTATAAACCGAACCATGCAGGGCATTGGCATCAATCTTTTCAGCCGCCAGCAGCAAATCGCGCCCTTTCTCCATTTGCGGCATGGCATTAAACATCGAACTCACGCCGCCCATCGCGCCGGCGTAACCGGCCCGGATAATGGCTTCCCAAATTTTCGGTTCAGCCCGATCCGCATATTTGGCTGATAGTGCAGTAGCCTTGTCCACCAGTGCCTTAAACATCGCCTCTTTCTGGTCATCGGCAGTCTTGTACGTGGCCTGCGCCCATTCATGCTGCAACACCAACAACGAATCTTCGAGCTCACCAGCCCAGGCTGAACTCGTCGTCAAACCCGCGACAGCAACTACCACCATCATCCATTTTATTAGCTTCATTTTCACATCTCCTTTATTGAGTTACAACCTATACAAATTTTTTTACCACAGAGGACACAGGGAGCACAAAGTAAAACCAAACAAACAGGAAATGAATTACAACCAAGTGATTGACTGTGGCCCATTTATCTCTCTTTTGATTTTGACTATCTTTTCATGCTTCGCCTTTGGCAAACTTACGGGCAATGCGATTCTGTGCAGCCAGTGCTTTATCGACAAGGCGTGGAAACAGCACATTAATGCGCACAAATAACGCCTCCGGAAAACCAAAGTAGATATCTTTGCGATCATTATTGATGGCCTCAATAGTTTTTTGCACCACATCATCCGGCGCATCCATATTCATCTTGGTCGCTTCGCCCATCTTCATCACCGCATCGGAATTCATCGGCGTTTTCACTGCGCGAGGCGCGATATAGGTCACCTTGATATTGGTGTCGGCCAGCTCGCGACGCAAGGCTTCAGAAAAGCCACGCAGGGCAAATTTGGTGGTCGAATACGTTGTAAAATAAGCAAAACCAATCGAACCGAAAATCGAACCAACATTAACGATACGTCCTGAATTCTGCGCCTGCATGGAGGGCAGAATCGCTCGCGCCAGCCACATCGGGGCCAGCAAATTGACTCGCATCATCAATTCAATCTTGCCCGGATCTTCATCTTCATAGGCAGTAAAACTGTTAATGCCGGCCAGATTAATCAGCACATCAATGCCGCCGAGCAATTCCAGGCACTCATCGCATGCAATCCTGCAGCCCTCGGCCGAGGACAAATCACCGGCTACAGGATGCGAACCCGGCAATCCCTCCGCCACCTGATGCAGGGCATCGGCATTGGCATCCACCAACGCCAGCGTAGCGCCTTTGTCTTGCAAGGCTTTAGCCAGCAGGCGGCCCATGCCACCGGCCGCACCGGTCAGAACAACGCGTTTTCCTTTGATTTCCACTTATGATTCCTCCAGCCGGATCAATGGCAAACTACGAAAAATATCGCCGTACAGTTTATAGAACATTTTAGCGCCATGTACAACCGCCTGTCTGTCCGCTTCTTCGTCCAGTTTATTCATCAAGCCCTCATAAAAATCGACGTGACCGATATCCAGCGAACCATGCGAGTTCAGGTATGAGAATGCCGTTTTAGGTAAACCCAGACTCTGCTCAATATTGCCCGCCGCGTTTGTAGCCAGCGCCACGCTGGTACCTTCGAGCACCAATACCATGCCGAAAAATCCAGCCGGATTATTACGGTAGATGGTATCGTAAGCATATGATACCATCAGTTCAGTCGCCGCCATCGGTGTTTCACGACGCACCGCTTCCTTATCAGCGCCGCAGGCTGCGATATCATTGAGAATCCACTCCTGATGGCCCATCTCTTCTTCAATATATTCGCCAATGGCTTCGCGCAGCCATTCCAGCCGTTCCGGCAATCGTCCGCCGGTCGCCATCAATAACGGCACCGTATGTTTAACATGGTGGTAAGCCTGCCCCAAAAAGGCCAGATAGCTCTGGTGTGATAATTCTCCAGCCGCCCCCATGCGTATAAACGGGATGGATAATAAATCATTGCGCTCAGCTTCTGTCGCTGCAATCAATTCATCATAAAACGCCATTTAGTCTCTCTCCTGATATAAACCATTTATTTTTTCAGCATACGCCTTGTAAATATGTTCTCTTCTCGGTCTGCCCGTTCCGGTCCATAAACCATTAGCCACACTGAACGGCTCATCTGCCGCCAGCCATGCAGAAACGCCGGCATAATCCGGCAGGCGTG
>CAJXNE010000186.1 GCA_913056285.1 uncultured Zetaproteobacteria bacterium
AATATAATCATCATGAATAAAAGTAATAAGATGTGGGTGAAAATAAAAAGATTTTAAGTGGCGGAGCGGACGGGACTCGAACCCGCGACCTCCGGCGTGACAGGCCGGCATTCTAACCAACTGAACTACCACTCCAGTCGCTGTCAGCAACAGCTGTTTCAGCGGTGCGCAACTTAATCATTTACTGATGTGAAATCAACCATGAATTTACGCTGAAACAAAAGCCTCCGGTCAGGAGGCTTATGGTGGGCGCTGCAGGGCTCGAACCTGCGACCTACGGCTTGTAAGGCCGTTGCTCTCCCAGCTGAGCTAAGCGCCCGAATAAAAAACAAGGGCTTTGAAAAGCCCCTGTTTAAGAGAAGCGGGTTCCCCCGCCCTCAGAATTTACTTAACAGCGTCTTTCAGGGCCTTGCCAGCCTTGAATTTCGGTGCTTTAGATGCTGCCACTTCGATCGCTGCTCCCGTCCGTGGGTTACGTGCTGTGCGCGCTGCGCGATCTACTACTGAAAACGTACCAAAACCAACCAAGCTTACTGCATCGCCATTAGCCAAGCTTCCTGCGATACCGCCCAGAACAGCCTCTACAGCTGCGCCTGCTGCTGCTTTACTCAGGTCTGCTGACGTTGCTACATGATCTACCAAATCTGCTTTATTCATTGTTCCTCCCGCTACATTCAATGGATGCGAACTATACGCATTCAACCCCATATCCTGTCAACCAGTTTTTTTTATTTTTTCAGACTTAATGCGCCACCGCCGAACTGTCTTTCAAATAAATGTCCGCAACGGCTCCCGGCACAAAACTTCCGGACATACTCATTCCCTCCGGCAGGCGAGTCAAGGCATGTTCGAGCACCTCATCCATGTGGTTCACAGCATGCACTTCAAGGCATTCCAGAACATCTTCGTGGATGTCTTTTAAATCCTTCATGTTTTCCTCAGGAATGATGGCATCGGTCAAGCCGCCGCGATGCGCTGCCAGAAGCTTCTCCTTAAGCCCGCCAATCGGCAATGCCTTACCTCGCAAGGTAATTTCACCAGTCATACAGACATGTCGATTGACAGGAATTCCCGTCAGGGCAGACACAATGGATGTTGCCATGCCCAGACCGGCCGACGGGCCATCCTTGGGAATCGCGCCTTCCGGTACATGCACATGGATATCCACCTTCTGGTGAAAATCAGGTTTCAGGCCAAGCTGGGCAGCGCGCGAACGCACATAAGTCAGCGCCGCCTGAATCGATTCCTGCATCACGTCACCGAGTTGGCCGGTCACTGTCAACTTACCCTTACCCGGCATCAATGCTGTTTCAATCTGTAGCAACTCGCCACCGACTTCCGTCCAGGCAAGTCCCGTCACCACGCCGATTTCATCATGCTCTTCAACCAGCCCGAATCGATATTTACGCACGCCCAGGTAGGCTTCGATATCTGCAGAACCCACTGTAATGGTTTCGAACTGCTCGGATTGCACCTGTTTACGCGCCACTTTACGATGCAGCTTGGCCAGCTCGCGTGACAAACCACGCACACCCGCCTCACGGGTGTAATAGCGGATGATTTCTACCAGCGCTGAATCTTCTACTGTCAGGTGTTCTTCTTTCAGACCATGATTGACACGCTGCTTTTCCAGCAGGTAACGCCGTGCAATTTCCAGTTTCTCATGCTCGGTGTATCCGGAAATACGGATAATCTCCATACGGTCCAGCAGCGGCCCCGGAATATTCAGGCTGTTGGCCGTGGTGATAAACATCACCTCGGACAAATCATAATCTACTTCCATATAATGATCGTTAAAACTGTGATTCTGCTCTGGATCAAGCACTTCCAGCAATGCAGAAGCCGGATCACCCCTGAAGTCAGCGCCCAGTTTGTCGATTTCGTCCAGCAGGAACAGCGGATTTTTTGTACCCGCCTTTTTCATCGACTGAATCACCTTGCCCGGCATCGAACCGATATAAGTGCGGCGATGGCCCCTGATTTCCGCTTCATCGCGTACGCCGCCCAGACTCATACGCACATATTGGCGTTTGGTGGCGCGAGCAATGGATTTGGCCAGCGATGTTTTACCGACACCAGGAGGCCCCACAAAACACAGAATCGGCCCCTTCATTTTGCGCACCAGCCTGAGCACCGCCAGATGCTCCAGAATACGTTCCTTAACCTTTTCCAAACCAAAGTGATCTTCATCCAGGATGCACTGGGCGGCGCCGATATCTTTGCCCACTCGCGAACGTTTTTTCCACGGCACATCAATCAGCCAATCGAGATAATTGCGCACCACAGTTGATTCAGCACTCATCGGCGGCATCATTTTCAGACGTTTAAACTCGGCATCCGCTTTCTCTTTGGCTTCTTTACTCAGGCCCAGCTTTGCAATCTTCTCTTCCAGTTGCTTCAAATCGCTGGCCGAATCTTCATCACCCAGCTCTTTCTGAATGGCTTTCATCTGTTCGGAGAGGTAATAATCGCGCTGACTCTTCTCCATCTGGCGTTTCACCCGGCCACGAATGCGCTTATCGACCTGCAACAGCTCCATTTCGTCTTCCATATGGGCATACAGACGCTCAAGCCTGTCCATCACCCCGGGCATTTCCAGCAGTGCCTGTTTATCTTCCACTTTGAGATTCAGGTGAGCGGCAATCGTATCTGCCAGTTTGTCTACTTCATCGACGGCAGAGACGGAAACCATCACCTCGGGCGGCAATTTCTTGTTCAACTTAACATAGGACTCGAATTTCTGGATCAGTGAACGCGCCACCGCATCAAGTTCACGCTCGTTATTGGCGTCTTCAGGCATCAGTGCGTAGCGAGCACTCAGATAATCGCCGCTTAAGCTGACATCGTGGATAAGCAAACGGGAACCACCCTCAACCAACACCTTGATGGTGCCGTCAGGCAGTTTCAATAATTGCAGGATTGTGCCAATCGTACCAACGCCATACAAATCATCGGCACCCGGATCATCATGGCTCGCATCTTTCTGAGCCACCAGTAAAATTTTCTTATCCGAGGCCATGACCTCTTCCAGCGCTTTTACCGATTTATCACGGCCAACAAACAACGGCACAATCATATGTGGAAACACCACAATATCGCGCAGCGGCAATACCGGCAGCATGCCTTCATCATCCATATCTACGCTTTCGATTTCGTTATTGTTCCATTCAGCCACTTGAAGCTCCTGTTAATAGAAAAAGCTTTCACCGCAGAGGGCGCAG
>CAJXNE010000187.1 GCA_913056285.1 uncultured Zetaproteobacteria bacterium
GAAGCGCTGCGCGGTCATTATGATCCGAACAGTATCATTGCTGCCGACGAGGATTTATCGCGGGTGATGAATTTGCTGGAATGCGGTCACTTTAGCCAGTTTGAACCGGGCCTGTTTTCAGGCATTGTCGGCGCTATTCGTAATGGCAATGATCCGTGGATGGTAGCCGCTGATTTCCGCTCTTATATCGATACCCAGCAGCGTGCGGCTGAGGCTTATCAGGATCAGCAACATTGGGTTCGCATGAGTATTTTCAATTCGGCTTTCAGTGGAAAGTTTTCTACTGATCGCACCATGGAAGACTACAATCGCGATATCTGGAATCTGACTCCGATCGCGCCCAAGCAACACGGATAAGAAGCCGATCAGCGCCTGTGGCGCAGAAATCGGGTAAGGTGCGCAGATGGGAAATTTAAACTGTTACGCTGTGGTCGTGCCCGGTCTGGAGGCCATCGCCGCAGATGAATTAAACGCACTTGCTGCGCATGAGGTGAAAGCGGATGCCTGCGGTGTATCGTTTACCGCGACCATGGACGGTTTATTCCGCATCAATCTGCGCAGTCGGATTTGCACGCGCATTCTGATTCGGCTGGCTTCGTTTCGCGCCATGTCATTTCCCGAGCTGTATAACAAAAGCAAAAAAGTGGCATGGGAGCAATATATCGGTGCGAACACATCGGTATCTGTGCGTGTGTCATGTAGCCACTCGAAACTGATGCATTCGGGTAGAGCGGAACTGGCCCTGTCCGATGCGATTGGTGACCGTTTGGGATTTGAAGCCAAAGATGCAGCCAATGAACAGCAGATATTGCTGCGCATCGACAATAATCAATGCACCATCAGTCTGGATACCTCGGGCGAGCGCTTAGACCGGCGCGGATACCGCATTCACTCGGGAAAAGCACCGGTGCGCGAAACCATTGCCGCTGCGATATTGCAATGGATGGAATGGCAACCGGATGAACCGTTATTAAGTCCGATGTGCGGCTCCGGTACCTTTGCTATTGAAGCAGCGTGGATGGCGCAAAAACGGGCATCCGGTCTGGAGCATGTCTTTCCATTTACCCACTGGCCGTTATTGAAAGAAAAACGCTGGCAGCGCGCCCTCGATAAAGCTCGCGCCATGCATGCTGAACAGTCGGCCCGTATTTTTGCCAGTGAACTGGATGCCGGTATTCTGAAGCAGGCGCAGGAAAATGCGGCGCAGGCGGGTGTGGCGGATATGATTACTTTCCAGCGTCTGGATGCGCGTAAGATGACTGTGCCTGACAATGACTCAGCGCCCGGACTGATCGTTTGCAACCCGCCTTATGGCGACCGTGTCAAAAGCGATGTGAAGTCGCTATACGCCAGTCTGGGCGATGTTTTTAAGCAGCAGTTCATGGGTTGGCGTATGGCTGTCATGGTACCGGACCCGTTATGCGAAAAAGCGCTGGGTTTAAAAGTGCGCGGGCGACTGAAAATCAAACACGGCGGCAAATGGGTGCATGTGCTGCGTTTCAGAGAATGCTAACCCGGAATCGTTACCATTGGGTGGAATTGTCGCTCAGAACCACTTCCATCAGAGGATCCAGCAGCGCCCATGCCCCATCCTTCTGTTGATAGATGATATCTGCTGATTTTAATGCTTTTGCAGCTTGCGCACAGCTGGATGCAGCCAGTCGGGCGCGTTGTAAAAATTTTTTACCGGTCAGATTTGCATCCGGCGCTACTGCCAGTGCGATGATCACAGCACGTTGGCTGGCTGCCAACCTGCCCACGTGTGATGATATGTTATCTGACTCCTGATGCGTCAGGTAAGCCCATTCTGATGCAACATCCACTGCAAGCACAGGCTCGGGATGTCGCCACAGACGATGACATAATGCATTGATATAATATGGGTGACATCGGGTAAGTTGTAAAATTCTATCAAGCGTATCGCCATCAATTTGCTTACCCCACCGGTTGTTGGCAGCGGTTAAAATAAAGGGCCTGTATTTGTCTTCCGAGATGCGTTCCAGTGTGATGCGCTCGCATTGTCCGAAAAATGGACGGGATGCATTCTCGAACATGATGTCGAGCAGATGTCGGTTACTACCGGTGAAAATATAACTGACACGGGTCGAATGTTGCACGGCGGCGCGAATGGCAGCTTCGATTTCGGCATGTTGCCTGATCGTGGCGATTTGTTGAAATTCATCCATAGCGAGCGTTACGGTGACGCCTTCCTGTTGGGCCATTTGATCCAGACGCATGAGTCCTTCTGTGATGGATTGCAGTGATACTTTTGGAGACAGAGCAACACGCGGTCCTTTTATATCCATGGTGTATTCCGGTCGCATGGCGGAAAAATATCCTTGCAGTTTGATCATGGCGGATTTGTGAAACGGCAGAATATTGCCTGCCAGGCGACCTATGCCGGAGAGAATGATATGTTGAACCGATTCAAGGTCATGCGCCATTAGCAGTTCAATGCTATGGCTAAAATGGTTTTTCAGGGGGCTGCGAGGGATATCATATTGAAGCACCTGTTCCACCAGACTTGTCTTGCCATAGCGGCGAGGCGCGGATAACAACGTAGGCTGAACTTGCCCAATATTGCTTAACAGCTGCGCACGGATATTTTCTCTGTTACAGAATGAATGACCGGTCGCAACCGTTAGCGGGAAATATGCTTTGTCCATGCCGGGAGCGTACTTCATAAGAATATATTACGCAATCATATGTAACGTAATTGTATGAAACATCATATAGCGATGTGATGAATAAGAGAGCTAGTGCGTATGATTACAAGACGCGCGGCCGGTCTGGAGCATGTCTTTCCATTTACCCACTGGGCGTCATTAAAAGACAAACGCTGGCAATGCGCCCTCGAAAAAACCCGCGCCATGCACGACGAGAAAGCCGTAAGTATTTTTGCCAGCGAATTCGATACAGGCATCCTCAAGCGGTCTAATTATTTACTGATTTGATGTGTGCATGGAAACACCCATTTGTCATGCCTGCGGGGTTGCCCTTATGTGGCCACCTTTAAAATAACTCAATAAGTCATGCCTGGCACCGTTAAATGCCAACCACTACTTCAGGCACCGTGAAAAATAAGGC
>CAJXNE010000188.1 GCA_913056285.1 uncultured Zetaproteobacteria bacterium
TCGTTGTGGGCAAAGGAACTAGTGAGGGCGCGGCAGTATTCATGAATAGTTCGGGCTAGGTCTGAGGAAATAAGCCTCAATAAACTTTGGAAGGAAAGTGACCATGAAGAAGCCTATCAATGAATAGCGACGTATGTCGCGTTGCGAAAATCCAACGAATGAATAACAAGATGTCAAAGTCGTTTCTTCGCTTGTAACAGCACATAGAACTTGACACTTTTAGTCGGGATTATAACGATGCCGCTCAATGGAGACCCATCATGACAACCGAAGCTGACATTCTTAACGCCCTTTCCGCCATCATCGATCCCGATTTCAACAAAGATATCGTAGCGCTCGGTTTTGTGAAAAATCTCGCCATCAATGGCGGCAAGGTTGCCTTCACGATTGAACTGACCACGCCGGCCTGTCCGGTGAAAGAGGAATTCCGTCGGCAGGCCGATGAACTTGTTTCGGCATTACACGGCGTCACTGAAGTCGATATCACCATGAGTTCCAATGTGGCCCCGTCCCAAAGCAAACAAGCCATTGCCGGCGTGGCCAATATTATCGCTGTGGCATCAGGCAAGGGCGGCGTCGGAAAATCTACGACGGCAGTGAATCTGGCTGTGGCCATGGCGCAAACCGGCGCGCGCGTCGGGCTGCTTGATGCCGATATTTATGGCCCTTCGGTTCCACGCATGATGGGGCTTGCGGGTTATAAACCGGAAATCGATTATGATAATAAAACTTTTTATCCGCTGATAAACTTCGGCGTTAAAACGATGTCTATCGGTTATCTGGTCGAGGAAAATCAGGCTATGGTCTGGCGTGGGCCCATGGTCGCCGGTGCGCTATCGCAATTATTGACCGATGTAGTGTGGGGCGAACTGGATTATTTATTTGTCGATATGCCGCCGGGCACGGGCGATGTGCAGCTGACATTAAGCCAGAAAGTGCCGGTGACCGGCGCTGTGCTGGTGACTACGCCGCAGGATATAGCGTTGTTGGATTGCCGCAAAGGCATTGAGATGTTCAAAAAAACGAACGTGCCCACACTCGGCATTGCCGAAAATATGAGTCAGTTCATCTGCCCGCATTGCGGTGAATCCAGTCCGATATTCGCCGAGGGTGGCGCTGAACGATTAAGTACGGAGTACAACACCACGGTCTTGGCGCATATTCCACTGGATATCGCGATTCGTGAAAAAGCGGATGAGGGCACACCGATTGTAGCTGCAGCACCTGATTCTGAACAAGCTCAGGTTTATCAGACGCTGGCTGGCGAAGTGGCTCGCAAAATCAGCATATTGAACAGCCGTAAAATCGATATTCCGGTCATGGTTCAACAGAACTGAGGTTGGCGTGCGGTTGAAATATACCGCTATAGGCAAGCAGCCTGCACATGTTAGCGCATAATGATGCAGCAAACTCACCGCTGTAAGGGACGGCAGTCGCGTAGCCCCATACCGGCGCAGGCCAGGCAGGATCGTTTTTGTAGCGCACAATATGGTGGATATGTAACTGCGGCACCATATTGCCGAGCGCCGCGATATTGATTTTATCGGCCTTGAATTCTTTTTCGATACAGGCCGCTAGCAGGGAAGACTCCCGTATCAGTTGTTGCTGGTCGGATGCGGATAACTGATGAATTTCGCTCACATCTTGGCGCTGTGGCACCAGAATAAACCACGGGTATTGGCTGTCATTAAGCAGTAGCAGCGCCGACAGCGGGAATTGCCCGACAATAAAACAGTCTTGTGCCAGTTGGGGGTGCAAGATCATGGGGCAGCCTTCACAGATCTGGTCAGGAAGCTGTCCAACTGGTTGGCAAAACGCTGACGATCCGAGTTGCTGAATGCCGCAGGGCCGCCCGTGATTACACCTTCCCCGCGCAAATCATCCATAAAATTACGCACGCTTAATGCGCTTCGAATATTATCGGATGTGTACATGTCGCCTCTTGGATTCAATGCAAAACCACCTTTCTCAATCATACCTGCGGCGAGGGGAATATCCGCAGTGATGGCCAGGTCACCGGCTTGTGCATGTTCAACAATATAGGCATCAGCCACATCAGCGCCGGCAGCCACGACTACTGCATCAATATACGCGGATTCGGGGTGGTAGATTTTTGAATTGGCAACCAGTGTTAAGCCAACCCGGACACGCTCCGCTGCACGAAACAGCATTTCTTTCACAGGCTTCGGACAGGCATCGGCATCAATCCAGATATGCATTAGTGCTTCACTAACCTTAGGCTATAAAACGCTTAGCTTTCATCAAGTCACACGGGCGGCCAATATCGAACCAGTATCCGTGATGCGCCAGCCCCTTGCATGCATTTCTGGCAATCGCCTCGCGTATGCTACGAGCCAGAGAGAAAGCTTCACCTTGTTCATACTGTTCAAATACGGCGCCATCCCAAACCGAAACGCCTGCGAAGGTGAAGCGGTCATAGCCGTTCATGGACACATCATCCCCGTGTAAAATGAAATCGCCCTGACGATGATGTTTGGGGTTATCAACCAGTGCGATACTGCAACCGCCGGCAGGTGTCATCTGCGCCAGTCGGGATACATCAATGTCGGCCAGCACATCACAATTATAAACTGCGACAGGCCCTGTGCCGGGTAGCAAGGACAATGCTTTTTTTACACCGCCGCCGGAATCCAGTAATGCGTCTTCAAAGCTGATACAAATATGGCAACCGAATTTCTCCCCGTCACCCAGATAATCAGCCAGTTGATCGGCGTGGTGAAATGCATTCACCGCAATTTCGCGCACGCCATTAGCAACCAGTTGTCGAATCACATGTGCAATGGCCGGCTCACCGGCCACCCGCACCAGCGCCTTGGGTCGATGATCGGTCATCCATTTCAAACGCGTACCCATACCAGCTGCTAAAATAACGGCGCGATCCATTCGCTCCATGGCATTCTCCCCCTTTCTCAGACCCTAATCGAAAATCTTACACGCCGGAAGGCTTGCAGGACAATGCAAAAAAACAGCCATGTGGCATAGAAGCACTTGCAGTCAGAGCTGAACGATTGAGTAACAAAATGGTGAGTTTACCATTTCGTTACTCAA
>CAJXNE010000189.1 GCA_913056285.1 uncultured Zetaproteobacteria bacterium
AAAGCGAAAAGTGCGATTTTCACTTTCCTTACAAATCAACAACTTGCGTTGCAAGTCATTGATTTGAGCGCCCGTCCATGGGCGCTATGATGACTTCTTACGAATTCATCATAATATATTTTTATAAGGAAGATGATGATGATAAATCTGGGCGTGAATATTGATCATATCGCCACCATTCGGCAGGCGCGTGGAACGACATATCCTGATCCTGTCGATGCTGTGGCTGTTTGTCTGGCTGCAGGCGCGGGCAGTATTACGGCGCACCTGCGTGAAGACAGGCGCCATATTCAGGATCACGATATCGAACGCCTGGCTGCGATTCCCGGTCTGCACCTGAATATGGAAATGGGGGCGAATGAAGAGATTATTGCGATCTGTGAACGCCTGAAACCTGCTGCCTGCTGTCTGGTGCCGGAGAAACGAGAGGAACTGACGACGGAAGGTGGGCTGGATGTGGTGAGTCACCAATCGCGTCTGGCCGATGTGGTGGCCCGATTGACTGCGGTCGGGGTGCGCGTATCGATGTTTATTGATCCGGTTCCTGCCCAAATCAGGGCATCGCAAGAAATTGGTGCGCCTGTGATTGAATTGCATACTGGTCACTATGCCAACTACAAGGGTGAGCAGCAGGTTCATGAGCTGAACACATTGCGCGATGGCGCAAAAATGGCTGGAGAAATCGGCCTGATCGTACATGCCGGGCATGGGCTGACCATTGAAAATACCCCGGCGATTTGCGCCATTCCCGAAATTGAGGAATTGAACATCGGCCATGCCATTATTGCCGATGGTCTATTCAAAGGCTTGTCTCAGGCCGTGATGGACTTTAAGACGGTGATGGGGCGCTGATGTCCATTGTCGGTATCGGAGTAGATCGCATAGCGATTGCACGGATCGAGCGTCCTCTGGAGCGTTATGCTGAACGTTTTGAACAACGCATTTATACTGTTGAAGAGATAGCTCAGGCTCATGCTAAGGGCAATCCGGCGCGCCGCTTCGCCATGTTGTTTGCTGCAAAAGAGGCGGTATCCAAAGCGTTGGGGACGGGTTTTCATCAGGGCGTAGCGCCGCATCATATCGAAACAATTCATGAGCCATCCGGTAAGCCTGCGGTGACATTGTATGCTGGCGCCAAACGTGCGGCTGAAAGGATGGGTATTCAGCGCGTGCATGTATCATTGACTGATGATGATGGCGTTGCCATGGCTTTCGCTGTGGCTGAATCCGCATAGTGGAGCGGGTGATATGAACCAATCTATTGTCGCTTATGCATGGCTATGGTTGCTATGTTGTTATTGCGGGCTGATTTACTGGTTTTCCGGCCAGTCACATTTACCCGTGCCCGATGTGTTTCATATGCAGGATAAACTGATTCATGCTGCAGCTTATGCTGTGATGGCATTGCTATTCTGGCAGGCATGGCACAGGCGTATGCCAAAGCTTTGGCTGGTATGGATGACAGTGCTATTCTGCTCGATGTATGGCATTTCGGATGAATGGCATCAGTCGTTCGTGCCGGGCCGGGATGCCAGTGTTTTTGATTGGCTGGCGGATACGATGGGGGCTTTTTTGTTGACAATGGCACTATATAAAAGGGAGTTTGTGGTATTCCAGCTTAAGTAACGCCATAGGGAGGGAGTGTCTAATGCGTGAAACACGAATTTTGACCGCTGCTCAGATGCGATGGGCGGACCAGGCCAGTGCCCGGACTGGTGTTTCCACTGCTGAACTGATGGATCGTGCCGGAGCAGCGATTGCTACTGCCGTGATCGAGTGTATGCCGGACTATGGCCGGATAGTGATTATCGCAGGCCCTGGCAATAATGGCGGCGACGGGTTCGCAGCAGCATATTATCTTCGGGAGCGCCGCCTTCCCGTTACGGTTGTCAGCCTGATGCCGTTGGCTGATTTAAGTGACGACATCAAAACCTATGCGGACAGAGCAAGCCAGGCAGGCGCCAAAATCCGCGAGGCCTGCTCTGAATCCTGTCTTGCTGAATTGGGCCGGTGGCTGGTTCGTGCTTCGATGGTTGTGGATTGTATGTTCGGAACCGGTTTGAGCAGGCCGTTGCAAGGCCGGATGCTGGATGTGGCTGATCGTATTAATATTTCCGACCGCGTTGTCCTCAGTGTTGATATCGCCAGTGGCATTTGCGCAGATACGGGGCGTGTGTTGGGCGGTGCAGTCCAGGCTGACTTTACTCTGCCGATTGCGGCGACCAAATGGGGTCACTGGCTGAATGAAGGACGTGATTATACCGGCAAGTTGCTGATTGCTGCCGATATCGGGATTGCAGATACGACGATTCAGGAAGCATGGACTGCATCCCGCGATTCTGAGCTTGATAAGAACTGTTTCTGCGTCAAAAGCAGCAGTGTGGTCCATGATGGTTTTCTGAAACAGGCATGGCCCGAGCGTTCGCGTCTTTCGCATAAAGGCAGTTACGGGCATGTATGGATATTCGGTGGTTCGACCGGCTTCACTGGCGCGCCGCAATTGGCCGGGCTTGGTGCTTACGCTGCCGGAGCGGGGCTGGCGAGCATCGTTTGCCCGGATGAGGTCTGGGCTGTGATAGCAGCGGCCAATCTGGAAGTGATGGTGCATCCCCAGTCTGCGGCGGACTGGCATGAAGCCGATGCGCTGGTGATTGGACCGGGCTGGGGTAAATCTCAGCAAAGTCTATTGTCCGCCTTGCTGGAAGCAGAGCAACCGATGGTGATTGATGCTGATGCGCTGAATATTGTTGCAGCCAGTCAGACGTTGCAGCAAAAACTGGCAGCCAGAACGCAAATAACAGTGATTACGCCGCACCCGGGCGAAGCAGCCCGATTGCTCGATTTGACAGTTGAAGAAGTGCAGTGTGACCGTAAGAAAACAATCATGGCGCTGACTACTCGCTATGATTGCCGGGTCGTATTGAAAGGGTCGGAAACCCTGATTGGGACGCCGGACAAAGATATTTATCTTAACCCGTTCGGATCAGCGCAATTGGCTGTGGCTGGTTCAGGCGATGTGCTCGCAGGCATGATTGGCGCCCAGCTAGCCAGAACTGAAATGGAAAGC
>CAJXNE010000190.1 GCA_913056285.1 uncultured Zetaproteobacteria bacterium
TGAACAAGCGCTGTTGCAACGCCAGAAGGCCGATCAGGCGCTGGCTCGACTCGATGAACGCCAGCGATTATTAAACGGGCGATTAGCGGAACTGGATGCGCAGATCACCGACCGGAACGAAGCGACGCAAGCGGCTGCGCGCCAACTGGCCGATGCAGAACAATCGCAACATAGCAATGCCGCCGCACTGGAGACAGCGCAGGAAAGACTGGAAGCATGCCGCCATGCACGGGAACAAAGCGCCCGAACATTAAATGAGCGCGAAGCCGCCATGCGCGAACGGCATGGCGTTGTTCAGGAATTACGCGGACGCAGCAAGAACCAGGATGTGTCCGATTCATTGCGCGATAGTTTGCGCGCCAAAGGCGGCATCTGGATGGATGAATCGTTGCATGTTCCTGAAGGTCTTGAGGAGGCGGCGGCGGCAGCGTTGCGCGGCCGCTCTGCCGATGTGCGCATGCCATCTGATGGCAATGTGTCGGACTGGCAACTGTTTTTGAAACAGGCCGGCGGCGCGCCGGTAGCACTGTTTTCCGGCTCGCCACAAGAAATGAATCATCAAGGAAAATCACTGGCGGCCGCCATGGGATTAAAACCGGAGCACCCTCTCTATGACGTGTTTGCACCGGTTTGTCTGGTCGATGATATTGCCCGCGCAGAGGATTCGGATCGATGTTCGGTCAGTCGAGACGGCTGGCGACGTGAGCCGGGCGGGTGGCTGATTCCTCCGGCTGGTAACCGCACTGCTGAACGCCTTGCTACCCAACGTCAGTTGCGCCATGCCGAAACGCAGATGGTGCAAGCTGAAACCGATTTGAAAGAGGCCAAAGCACAGTTTGATCGGGCGGAACAGGATTTGGAACAGCAGCAGAAAGCATGGCAACAGGCGCATCTGGTGGCGACCGAAAGTGAAAGCGCCCTACAGTCAGCCCATGCTGCGGTGACGCGTTTACAGGATGATGTAGCGGCGCTGGAGCGGCATCGAGAGCGCGTGCAAAACGATATCGAAGAAAGCGTTGGGGAACGCATCCACTGGCAGACCCAGGCGGAGCAGGCCGCCGATATCGATCAGCAAGTGCTGGTTGAAGCTGAAGCGAAACTGGATATTCAGAATGATGCCTTGCGCCAGTCGGAACAACGCCATGATCAGGCGCGCCAGCAACAGGCCGAAGCAGAGCAGGCATTGGCGCTGTTTGCACAGGCGCGTGATCATTCCTTGCGGCAAGCCGAACGTTTAAGGCAGGAAGAGGCCCGTTTACAGGCACAAATCAAAACCGATGGTAAGCGACTGGCGCAGGCTGAAGCAGCGCTGGAGGCGGCCCGTAATCAACAGGATTTAAACCATCAACTGGCGCAAGCAGTCGTGGATGTGGAATCGGCGCATCAGGCCATGAACGAAATACGCAGTCAGGGGCATGCCTTGCAACAGGCTCAGCATGAGGTCGAACGCAGTGAACGGCAGTTGCGTCAAAGCTTGCAAGAGGCAGTCGATCAACGCCAGAGCGTTGCTGTGGCGCAGGCTCAGGATGCCACGCGTTTGCAGGATCTGGCCAGTGAAATCATGCAACGCTGTCAGATGCAGGCAGATGAATTATTGCATCAAATCGAGAGCATGGATGATATTGAAGATGGCGAGTCGATAATGCGGCGAGCCGCAGAACTGGAAGAACATCTGGAGCGTTTCGGGCCGGTGAATCTGCTGGCCATTGAAGAATTCGAGCAGGCCAGCGAACGCGAAGGGTTTCTGGCCACACAGGCCGCCGATCTGGAAGCCAGTTTAGCCACCTTAACCGATACCATCGCCCGCATTGACCGCACCACGCGTCAGCGTTTTAAGGAAGTATTCGAGCAGACCAATGCCAATTTCAAGCAGACTTTCCCGCAATTATTCGGCGGAGGCCGGGCAGAGTTAAAATTGGACAGTGATGATATTTTAACAGCTGGCGTGGAAGTGATCGCCCAGCCGCCCGGCAAACGTTTGCAGGATGTCACCCTGCTTTCCGGCGGTGAAAAAGCGTTGACGGCGGTGGCACTGGTATTTTCCATCTTCAAAATCAAACCGGCTCCGTTTTGTGTGCTCGATGAAGTGGATGCACCGTTGGATGACGCCAATGTCGGACGCTTTGCCGATATGGTGCGCGAGTTGGCTGACCGGGTACAGTTCCTGTCCATTTCACACAATAAAATAACCATGCAGAAATCCGACCGTTTAATCGGCGTATCCATGCCGGAACCGGGCGTATCCAAAATCGTCGCCGTCGATCTGGAAAAGATTCGGGATTAGTGCCTGTTCGATGGATGATGTATGCGGAGGATGCCTTTAATTGCGCAATATTAATAAGCTTATTATGCGCACTCAATGCATGCGGCCGGCCTAAGCAATATGCTGACGACACGCCGGCAAGTGTGCGCAAGCTGTTTGACCATGCGATACTGGCTCATTATGATCGGTTCCGAACTCTATGGGAGAGGATATGGTCATACTCGGCGTATACAATGCTTCGCAACTATTGCCCGAACATCGTGATAACCGCCTGTGGCAAGGCATAGAAACAAGCAAATCAATCATCGTAGGGTTTATTTTATTATCCATGAGCATGGCTGGCTGCACCAAAGATGCAAACCTGCCTTCTGCGAAACAGAGTACATTATCTGCTGTTCAAGTGAAAAAAAACACCTCGACACACCAAACGGGTTATAGTGGAGGTTGCGCTAAAATAAAAGCTTCAGGAAGCATGCCATGGCGCATAAAGATTAGTGCGAATTTATTATGCGCTGAAACAAAATCCCGCACAGCAAATATATCTTTTGTTGATATGGCGTCGCAAATGGGCATGGTAATCTCCAAAGGAGGGGTGACACTGGATGTCGCGACCTCCCGTCTTGATGACGATGTAAAAAGAAAATTCGCCATTAAGGGTATAACCATCACATTCATCTCCGTTAAATATAATCGGCTATCGCTCATCATTCGTAACCCGGCATTACTGGATCAACTGGCCCGCATTCCCGAAGTCCGTATGATTATGGCTGAATATGGTCGAAGAACCCGATA
>CAJXNE010000191.1 GCA_913056285.1 uncultured Zetaproteobacteria bacterium
TTACGGAACAAAGAACTACGGTTATGATGTTAAGAACGAAGAGTATGGAGATATGTTCAAAATGGGAATCATCCAGCCCCATACTCACCAAATGGCGATGCCCATCGCGCATATCTTTGCCGCTATAACTGTTCGGGCCGCCGGTAACCATGGTCAGGAAGGCGCGCTGCTTGGCAGCCTGCTTATCCATATCCACGCCTTCAAAAAAGCGAATGACATATTTGTCAGCCAGAACCTTACGATAAAAAACGTCTACCGCAGCATTAATCGCTGCTTCTCCACCGAGTTGATCATATACAGAACTCATCTAATTCCTCCATAGTCTTTGTTCATACCCATAGTATGTGTGCGACATCATAACGACACTGGACAAAAGCTGTCAACTTGATATATCTTTCCCGCATGCAACTTACCCAATATACCGATTACTCACTACGCGTTTTGCTATACTTAGGTTTGAATCCGGACCGCCGCTGCACCATTACTGAAATTTCTGATGCCTTTGAGATCAATCGCAATCACTTGGTCAAGGTAGTGCACAACCTTTCATCCAGCGGTTGGATCACGACGATACGAGGTAAATCGGGTGGCATGGTGCTGGCTTTCCCGCCTGAAAATATCAATCTCGGTGCAGTCATTCGCCATACCGAACCTCATTTAGATTTGCTGGAATGCTTTGATTGCGAGACAAACACTTGCTCGATCTCGCCCGCCTGCAAACTCAGACATGCTTTATATAAAGCGCGCAAAGCATTTATGGATGTAATCGATTCCTACTGTCTGTCTGATGTGTTGACCAATCCGGACGACTTAATCCAGTTATTGGATATGCCCAAGCTCAAGAAAGCCGCTTAATCTTAATCTACTGCATCTTAAGCCGCTCAATCTGAAGCGGCGTGATGCGGCTTATCTGCAGAACCGCCTTGTTTGATTTTCACCACCACGCCACCGGGCATCAGGGCAATGGTTTCATATTTATGACTTAGCGCAGCCATATTGCGCGCCAAAGCATGCATGGCTTCCTGCTGGGGATTAAAAGCAAGGTGGGTGATACCCTTGATTTTGGCCTCGAAATCCTTGGTATCCGGACTGGTTGGCGGCAACGGCAACACATCGCGACGGGTCACCAACAGCGTTCTGGCCGGCCATTGACTGGCGGCAAGAAACTGATCAAGCGGCGCAGCAGCTGCTTCTCTCTCTAATACAGCAATCACTTGATCTGTATCGCTTTTAAGTTCCATCTGGCGTGTGGCATAAGTGTTTTTAGCGGCCATCGTGGATAAGATGACCAGTGCCATCACTACCACGAGTACGCCGCCCCGTTGCCCGGCAATACCGCGCCAGCCCAGGCGTTCATTGAGCTTAATCAATAGCGGCACGCCCAAATACAATGTGGTCGCCCAGTAAATCAGCACCCATGCATGATCCGCATGCAGTGCGCCAATGGCACTGGCGAGGATCAGCATCAATGAAGTGGAATCGATATCCAGTTTTTTAATCAACAGCGTGGCAATGATGGCCGCAATGCCGAGATCGGCAATAATCAGCCCCATTCCCCAGCTATTGGCAACATGCAGCAGTGGTGAACCCAGCAGCGCATCAGCCAGAACATTCAACGGATTGGCGGTAGCGGCGTCCATACCATACCAGCCCCAACGCAACAGCAGCATAATAACCGTAGCCGCCACGATAGCCGCAATCATCCGATGCGCCTTTTTGCGCTCAACCGGTTCACGCACCCAGTGCCATATCACGACTATCGGTAAGGCCAGCCCCATGGGATGCAAACTGACTGCAAAAGCGCACATCAGCATTTGCAGGAATAACCAACTCGGAGCAGTGCGTTCACTGGCATGCATCAAATCATCGAAAATAGCAGCTACTGCAAACGCCCATAGCAAGAATACGCCCACGCCAATGGCATCGGTTTGCATCAGCGTGATCGGAGCGATCAGCAACAGCGCCGTAGCAATCATCGAAGCTTCACTGCCATGCTGCGATTCACCCCGATTGTATAACAATAACGCCGTTCCGAAGAGGAAAAACATGGTATATACCTTGGCCGCAATCAGACTCCCCACCCAGTGTAAATCGAGCGGAACAAACAGGATCGCTCGCAGATCAGGCACGCCGAAAAAAGCAACAGGGCTGGCAATCTGGTGGACAATAGACCAGTTCAACAGCATGTCGAGGGCAGCCGTTTCTTCAATGCCGTAATTATCATAGCGGAACAGCGCTATAAACGCCCAGGCCAGCATACATAGGCCTGCCAGTCCCAAATGGCGCGGTGCCAGATTTTCGCGAAGTGTTGAAAGCATGAGGGAAATCCTATCGTGCAAATTTGAAATCAGGCGATTGTAACCAGGGCAGTTTACTGTGCAACTGTTGACCTTATGCGGGTTTGAAATACTGCCAAGATTACCTCATGCCTCCTTGCGTATGTAAGTCAATCTTCGAGCTTACGACTTATTGCCACCAAGCCGTCAAGCATAAGGAGATTTATGATGAATAATATTGCAAAATCTATGGTTTCAGGGTTTGCTGCAACAGCAGTCCTGTCCATACTCATGATAATGAAAATGAAAATGGGCGTCATGCCTGACCTGAATGTCATCAAAATGATGAGCAAGATGGCGCATGGTATGATGGGAACGCCCGTCACTCCCGTGATCGGATGGGTTATGCATTTTTTGATCGGCACAGTGGCCTGGGGCGGTTTGTTCGCGATCATTGGAAAATCGTTACCGGGCGACAGTTATATTATCAAGGGTTTGCTCTTTGGCATACTGGCATGGGTGCTCATGATGGTAATGGTAATGCCCATGGCCGGAGCAGGGTTCTTTGGCCTGTCGCTTGGTATGATGGCACCAGTGATGACCCTGATGTTACATCTTGTTTATGGGGCTGTTTTAGGCGGCGTATTCGCTAAACTGAAATAGGGATATTATCCTGGCCCGGGCTAGAAACCTCAGTTGGAAACACCCACATGACGCAAGCTCTTGAATAACAAAATGGAAGATTTTACCATTTTATTATTCAATCGTTGGGTA
>CAJXNE010000192.1 GCA_913056285.1 uncultured Zetaproteobacteria bacterium
TCCGAGGCGAACTGGTTCACGATAGCGCTGCAGCAGCGTGGGAACGCCATCCGCATCCGGGGTGGCAATGCCCAGACGTATGGCATTGGAACCGACATCTATAGCTCCTACCAGTGCACCATGTTCCGGCGGATTATATTCCGCCGGTGTGTTATGTGCCGCAATCAGGTTGCTGGTATGCATGGGCTAATCATGCCGTTTTCATGTGTGTCTTTCCATTTGTGATATTTGAAATAAAAACAATAGGTTATAATTATCGACAAATTCATTCTCGCTGTTTTCAGGGCGTATTGGGGTTAGGACAAATTACCCGGCAGGTTACGGGGACATAATACATCATTTGTAGTTCTGTTGCGTATCACCTTAAAATAATTCAATAAGTCATGCTGGCACTGTTAGGAGACTCCGATTCGTTCAGCAAGCAACTTTTCCAGTTCAACATTTCTGGCCTTAAGTTTCTCAAGATGAGCGACGTTGGAAATCGCAACAGCACACGCAGAGGCCAGTGTGCGAACATTGGTTTCGTCAAAGGAGGTGAAGGCATGCCCACCTGCCTTTTCCGTCAGATATATCACACCCTGAATCTCATCTCCAAACAGGATCGGCGCCCCCAGAAAGGTGGTCATGTCAGCGTGATCCGGAGGAAACCCCGCCGCATTCGGGTGCGCGGCAATATCATTGATGCGCACCACCTCATGTTGATCCCACATCAATCCCAGCAGGCCAATCCCCTTGGGTTCTTTGCCATCAAGCCTTGCCAGTTCATCGTCCGTCATACCCAGTGGGATAAAGAGTTTCTCGCCATTCTCAATGTATGACAACATGGCATAGCGGGCACCGGTCATCTCCATGGATAGCTGACCGACATGGTGCAGAATCGACTTTAATGCAACGCCCTGTGACAAAGAAATCACCGCCTGGGCAAGTTGATCCTGTTGCCTGGCCAACTGCCTTTCCAGTTCTGTATGTTTCATTGTTTAAAACCTCCGAAAAAATTAGCGAGCTTCGAGGCATACTCTGCGCTTTACACACAAGTCGCGCCACAGCAAGCCGCCTGGCGATCATCAAATTTTATCAAATGTATGAGGGGAAATATCACGTAAAACCCCTGTCATTAGGCGCAATGATTAAAACAAACAAATAACTACTGTTTGATAACTGGATTAAATTGTCACGTTCGGCTACAAAAACAGTGCATAAGCCGGATTGTCCGATTCATTGGCGTAAGGATATCCCAGTTCATCCAGATAGCTTTCAAATGCAGTGCGATCTTCAGGAGGGACTTCCACGCCGGCCAATACGCGGCCGAAGGCGGCGGCGTGGTTGCGGTAGTGGAATAACGAAATATTCCAGCGGCCGCCGGCGCGGGTGAGGAATTTTAACAGGGCGCCGGGGCGTTCCGGGAACTCGAAACGATATAATACTTCATGCTCTACAACCGAACAGCGACCACCAACCATGTGCCGGATATGCAACTTGGCCAACTCGTTGTCCTGCAGATTGATCGTGGGCAGTTCGGCAGCGTTCAATGCTTGCTCGATGGCTTCGGTGTCAGCATGGCTCTTGACACTGATGCCGGCAAAGACATGCGCCTCATTGCGGCTGGACATACGGTAATTGAATTCGGTGATATTGCGGTCGCCGATGATGCGGCAGAAATCGAGAAACGAACCGGGGCGTTCGGGGATGGTGACGGCGAATAAGGCTTCGCGACCCTCACCCATATCGGTGCGTTCGGCGACATGGCGCATGCGGTCGAAATTCATATTGGCGCCGCTGTTGATTGCGGCCAATAACTGTCCGCGCGCTCCGCTTTGCTGCACATATTTTTTCATGCCTGCGACACCTAATGCGCCGGCTGGCTCAACGATCGAGCGATTATCTTCGTAAATATCCTTGATGGCGGCACAGAGTTCATCGGTATCGACCAGTATAATGTCGTCCACGAATCGCTGAACCAGATCAAAGGTGATTTCGCCAACTTTTTTGACAGCAACGCCATCGGCAAAAATACCGACCTGATCGAGGGTGATGCGTTCCCCGGCCTGAATGGAATCGTGCATGGCGGCTGAATCGACTGGCTCGACGCCAAAGATTTTTGTCCCGGGCGAATGTTCTTTTAAATATATCGCAATGCCTGCAATCAGGCCGCCGCCGCCGACAGGCACGAATACTGCATCCAGGTCGCCCGGATTCTGGCGCATGATTTCTTCGGCGATGGTGCCCTGACCGGCAATCACCAGGGGATCATCGTAGGGGTGAATAAATACCTTGCCGGTTTCTTTGCACAATTTGGAGGCATGCTGGCTGGCATCGGAATAACTGTCGCCGGCCAGCACCACCTGGCCGCCCATGCGTTTTACAGCGCTGACCTTGATTTCAGGCGTGGTGCGCGGCATGACGATGGTGGCTTCAATTCCGTGTTTGTGGCTGGACAGAGCCACGCCCTGAGCATGATTGCCAGCTGAAGCACAGATCACGCCACGTGCGCGTTCACTCTCGCTGAGCTGGGCGATTTTGTTATAGGCGCCGCGCAATTTGAAGGAGAATACCGGCTGCAGATCCTCGCGTTTGAATAACACTTCATTGTGCAGTCGAGCCGATAATTTCGGTGCTAACTGCAATGGTGTTTCAATCGCCACGTCATAGACGCGTGCTTGTTCGATGTCCTGAAGGTATTTTTCGCTCATGGGGGCGGCTTCTACCATGAACAAAGCGGGGTTTCGAGTTTGAAGATAGTTTCAGTCAATAGCATGGACAGAGGGTTAGCTTATGGCGAAGCCTGTTTTGAGACCTTTCGCGTCATTGACGGCCATATCTTCGATTGGCCCGGCC
>CAJXNE010000193.1 GCA_913056285.1 uncultured Zetaproteobacteria bacterium
ATCATTTTGTTATTCATTCGTTGGATTTTCGCAACGCGACATACGTCGCTATTCAATTCGGACAAGGCTGGTACTTCAGGTGAGCATCGGCGCGTAAGCTGGCAATCCAGCGCGGCACCTGTTCCTGCATTTCTACATTAGTCAGAATCTGGATGATTTTATCCCGATTGGCTTGCAGAGAATTCGGATCGACATGCCGGCGTGCAATCAGGCGAATAATATGCAAGCCAAACTTGGTTTTCACAATGCCACTGGTATCGCCCGCTTTCATGGCAAACACAGCCTTTTCAAATTCCGGCAGCATGGCGCCCTTTTTGAACCAGCCCAGATCGCCGCCCCGGCTGGAACTTGGGCCCTGTGAAACTTCTTTCGCTCTGGTCGCAAAAGCCTCATCGCTGGCGCCATCCATATCGTCAGCAATATCTTCTGCCCGTTGGTGAATTTTAGCGATCGCTGCTTCATCTGCCGAGCCAGGTATTCGTAACAGAATATGACGCGCATGCACCTCATCATAACTTTTACCAACCGTTTCCGGCTCTTTCCAACGCTCATTCAACACCTTGAGAATATGGAAGCCGGAAGGCGAACGAATCGGGTCGCTCAAACCATTCACGGGGAGATCAAAAGCCGGGGCAAAGCGCTGCGGGATCATGCCCTTGCTAAACCAACCCATCACACCCTGCTGCTGGCGGTCAGGTGACTCCGAATAAATGGCTACCAACTGGGCAAAGTCTTTGCCCGACTCCAGTTGTTTGCGGATATTGCGCACTTTGTTGCGCACACTGTCCAACAATTCGGGCGAAGGCTCGCTGGGAAGGGAAAGAAAAATCTGACCCAACTGGATTTCCCTGCGAGACTTGGGCACAGCAAGATATTTTCTATAATATTCCTTAATTGATTCTTCGGATACCTGCAGTTTGCTGCGAACGGCAACATTAATCAGCTTACTGATCAGAATCTGATCCCGGAGATCGTCTATGAACTGCTCATAGTCCAGACCCTGTTGCTTGAGTGCATCTTTGAGCTGACCGGGAAGCATGCTATTTCTGGATGCCAGTTTTTCTATGGCATTATCCAGTTCTTTCTTGCCAACTTTCAAACCCAGCTTTCTAGCTTGCTGCACCTGCAAGATTTTAGCTACGCGCGCATCCAGTGAACGCTGGTTAAGCGCTTCGGTAGATGGTAAAAATGTCGAACCGGACTGACGCAACTGCATAAGGATGGTATTCGTATCTTGCTGGATCTGATAACAGGTCACAGCCTCGTTATTGACGATGGCGGCAATACTATCGAGCGGCTCCGCTCTGGCTGGCAGGGTCAACAACAGCATAACAGTTAATAAAACAGGGAAATGCATCAAGCCTCCAAAGGCATGGGATGAGGGTGTTTGTGGCTTAACATGAACAAGCAACGCGCGCCAGAGTGTTTTCAGACGCATGCGAAAAACCACATCAAAATCAGGAGCCAACGCTACCCAGCCCCTTGAACTCGAGCAATAGACGGAAACCGAAATTGGCCGCAGTACTGGTGCCGGTAGGCCGGTTCACCCGGTATCCTTCAACCCCCAATTTCCAGCAGGCATGATTATATTGCAGGCCGATGGCGGTCTGCTGTGACAACTTAAGCGCCAGATCATATTGCCAGCGTGCAGTGGCTTGCCAGCGCGTATTCAGGCTGGTGCTGGCATTGATATCCAGCAGCTGGGCCGGAGTAGCATATCGGGCATCGGTAAACCGGTAAGCGGCAGACACACGGTTGCCGGGCGATACCGACCAGACCACGGATGAAACGATAGTCGCCCAGTAGCGCTTTGCCGTATTATACTGGCCGCTACTATAAATACGCATGCTATCAAAAGGCTGCCAGACCAATTCCCCAAGCAGGTTGGAAAACGGGCGCGTGGAGGCAGCTTGCAGCGCACTATCCACACTTTTCCTCAACAGGTCGTAAGTGCCGCCGGCCCGCACAATCAGCACATCACGGGCAGCTTCTGAGTCCGCTTCTTTTGTTTGCAGCCGACTTTCGAGTAACAGGCTGATACGGCTGGTTTTTTCGATGCGATCATAGCCTGAATAGCGATTACCTGAAAGTAGATTACTCCAGGTCAGCAATCCAAAAGCCGAATCGAAATTCGGCAGCACAGACTGATCAGGCGCATCAATATAATCGTACCGCACAATCGGTGAAATCACATGTCGCCAGCCACGATCAGCGCCGATATGCTCGAAATCGGAACGTATTTGCAAACTTGCTTCGCCGGTCGTGCGGCTCGGCGTAGTACCGAGCAGAGCAGCGCTTTGATTTAACCAGTAACGCGTATGTTGCGCCCCGCCGTGCAACGTGGCGGTGATGCCTCCACCGGACAGTTCCCACGGAATTTCAACATACGGATGTAGATTCACGCGCCAGCCATCAATGCCGCTACGGCGATCAAAACGCGTGCTTTGCTGATCAAAATGGAGTATGGCATGAGGCGATAATGACCACTGAATATTACTCTGTAAGCGCGGCGCAATCTGTAATGTCGTCGCATTACTATTCAGTCGCATATTCTGCTGGTGTGCGCCCTGAATCAGCCAATCAGCTTGAATATCCCCGTATTGCGTAGCATCAAACTGCAGTGCCTGCGACAAGGTGGCCGTGCTTTGCAAATAAATGGAACTGATCTCACTGCCGGTCGCATAATCGGCCAGGAAATTGTGATCATTGACATGATCGGCCTTAGCATCAAAGCGCATACCGGCAGGCAACC
>CAJXNE010000194.1 GCA_913056285.1 uncultured Zetaproteobacteria bacterium
TCAGCCGCATTGAACAGTCAGGGCATCCGGGCACATCACCGCAGGCGGTGCATTGCAACGCCGGCGCATAACCACGCCGATTCAGAAACAGGATCGATTGTTCGCCAGCCGCCAATGTATTTTTCAGCGCCGATAACAGGGCACCCGACACCGGCCCGTCAACACTGCGCATATCAATCACTTCAGAAGTAACCGGCGCTGTTTCCGCCACGACTCTGCGCGGCAAATCCATCCGCTGGTAATGGCCTTCCTGCACCTGTCGCCAGCTTTCCAGGCTCGGCGTAGCTGAGCCCAACACAATTGGAATATTCAGTTCCTGAGCCAGCAGCACCGCCATATCACGCGCCGAATAGGCCATACCATCCTGCTGTTTGAAACTGCCATCATGCTCTTCATCGACCACAATCATTTTCAATCTGGGCAAGGGCAGAAACAGGGCTGATCGCGTGCCAATCAGGATATCCGTCTCATGCAAATACTCGCGCACAGTAAATCGTTCCTTCGCCGTCATGGCCGAATGCCATATCCCCACGCGCTGGAATCGCTGCTTCAGGCGTGACAGCCACAAGGGTGTAAGCCCGATTTCAGGCACCAGCGCCAACACCTGTCCGCCAGCCTCAATCACCGACTCCGCCGCCCTGAGATACACTTCTGTTTTGCCCGACCCGGTACGCCCGAACAGCAGGAATGGGTGGAATGCGTCCAGGCTTGCAGTGATTGAACGCATTGCCTGTTGTTGAAAATCTGTGGGTTCGGGCGCTTCTGACATAGCGATATCTTTCTTCAGCCACAAAGGGTCAGGACGCGCTTCTTCAAGCAAACCTTCGATACAGGCGTTAGCAATCGCATGGCGCAAACCAGCCGCGTGACCGGAGCGCTGCAATAACAGCTTTAGCGTAATCGCTGCGCGGGTATGAAACAAAGCTGCCAAATCAGGGTGCTGCTGCGCCAACGCCTCACGATCAAGGCAGCGAAACCGCCGAATATCGTCCTGACCGGCCCAACCCAGCGCACTGCTCCACAATTCGCCCGGCTTAGCCAGATAATAGCGCCCCACCCTTTGCAGCCACTGCGTTCTGGATAGATCAAAAAGCGGCATCTTATCAAGCCTGTCTAACACAGTTTTGAGCTTGATATCAGCCGGGGACTTCGCTTTGTCCAGGATAATGCCGATTCGTTTACCCTTGCCAAAAGGAATTTGAACCCGGATGCCAATTACAGGCTCACCGAGTGAATCCGGCCAAAGATAAGTAAAACTGCCTGCCAACGGTGAAAACACCGCTATTTCGACCGTGCGGCTACCATCCGGTTCAATTGCTGGCACGATCAGTGTTGTGGATCCGGATATTGCTCCGGTGTGAATTCAGGCACCAGTTGCTGTAGCCCCTGATGCAATCGAGGAATATCTCGACTCACGCATACTTGCCGTAACGCTTCCAGCATCTGCTGCATCTCATCCCAATCCACTTCACGACTGCCGGAAAGCATGATTTTCGGATGTGATGTGGCCACCAGTTCCTCGGCCTCATGAAACAGTTCCTCATACAGTTTTTCGCCCGGCCTGAGGCCGGTGAATGTGATCTCGATATCACGGCCCGGCTCCAGGCCTGTTAAACGAATCATTTGCTCGGCCAGGTCAACGATCTTGACCGGCTCGCCCATATCCAGCACAAAAATCTCGCCACCATGCCCCATCATTGCGGCCTGAAGAATCAGACTGACTGCTTCAGGAATAGTCATGAAATAACGGGTAATCTCAGGATGCGTCACGGTCACCGGGCCACCGGCCTCAATCTGCTTACGGAACAGTGGAACGACCGAACCAGCAGATGCCAGCACATTACCAAAACGGGTGGTAATAAAGGCTGTGTTATCGCTGCGCCGATTCAGATTCTGACAGTAGATTTCCGCCGAACGCTTGCTCGCCCCCATCACATTGGTCGGATTGACCGCCTTATCCGTGGAGACCTGAATAAACGTGTCTGCCCCTGCCGAAACCGCGATATTGGCCAGTTGGCAGGTGCCCAACACATTGGTTTTGACGCCTTCCGCCGGATTCTCTTCCACCAGCGGCACATGTTTATAGGCAGCCGCATTGAATACGATGGCCGGATGAAAGTGATCGAACACCCACTCCATGCGCGCTTTGTCGCGAATATCCGCCAGAATAGCATGCACAGCAACGCCGGAATCCGCCCCGATCTGCCTTAATTCCTGGTCAATGTTGTACAGATTAAATTCGCCATGATCGAGCAATAGCAATTGCGACGGCTGATGTTGCAGCACCTGTCGACATAGTTCAGAACCAATTGATCCGCCAGCGCCGGTAATCAGCACCGTGTTACCGGCAAGCAATTGGTGGATGCCGGACTGATCCAGGTCCACTGCATCGCGACCCAGTAAATCCTCGATCTGCACCGGGCGCAGCCGCGACACCTCCACCTGGCCGTCAGCCAGCTCTGCCACTGAAGGCAGAATTCGGCACGGGATCTCAAGGCTGTTACATTGCTGCGAGACAGATTGAATCATCTGATGCGAGGCCGAAGGAATGGCCAGCAGCACTGACTCCACCGCATGTTTTTTCACCATTTTATCCAGATCGGCT
>CAJXNE010000195.1 GCA_913056285.1 uncultured Zetaproteobacteria bacterium
TTTCATGGATTTTCGGACTTCACCGGAGGGCTCAAAACCCTGAAATGGTGCCCAGGAGAGGACTCGAACCTCCACGTCCATACAGACACTAGCACCTGAAGCTAGCGCGTCTACCAATTCCGCCACCTCGGCTTAGACTCCCGCGCAGTGCTGCTGCCGGAAGGCGCGCAATCATATGTCGAGGTCACTACGTGTCAAGAAAGAATAGAAAGAACAGCCAGAATCCAAACAAGAAAAAATCTTCGCAAAAATCACCATGGGGGGATCATTCGGCGAGCCGTTCTCGCAAGCCCGGACGCAGGGGAACTTCGTCTGATCAGGCCAGTCCGTGGGATTCGGTGCAACGAAAAGATAAGCGGAGCCGTAGCCCTGATCGTCAGCGTTCGGATAAACGACCAGCGCATCATGGTAGGGAGCAGGTGGATCAGAGATTGTATACCGGCGTTGTGTCTGCGCACCCCGATGGGTTCGGTTTTGTTGATGTCGAAGGGATTGAGAAAGGCTTTTTCCTGCCGCATGAAGAAATGCGGGAAGTGATGCACGGAGACACTGTTGAAGTAAGGCCGGTGCGCAGACGCGGGCGTGAATCGGCTGAAGTGGTGCGTATTGTTCAGCATGCGCCGACGGTGATGGTCGGACAGTTTTTGATACAAGGTGGTATCGGCATTGTGCAACCGCGTTCGCGAAAGATGCCTCAAACCATTCTGATCAAGCGAAATGATGCCGCTGGTGCGCATCACGGTGACTGGGTGCGCATTGATATTAAACGCGGACCGGGGCACTTATGTGGCAAGATATTGGAGGTGCTGGGGGATCAGCTTTCGCCTTCCCGTCTGGTTGATTTGATTGTGGCTGAACAGCAGTTGTCGGAGGAATTTCCTGCCGCAGTGACCACAGAGGCGAACCGTTTTTCCGATTCGGTGTCCGATAGTGATATCGAAGGGCGTAAGGATTTGCGCCATCTGCCGTTTGTCACCATTGATGGCGAAGATGCACGCGATTTTGATGATGCCATCTGCGTATTGCCGCGCGGTGAAGGTTTTGAAACGTGGGTGGCGATTGCCGATGTGGCGCATTATGTGAAGCCGAAATCGGCGCTGGATCAGGAAGCCCTGAACCGCTCTAATTCCTTTTATTTTCCGGATCGGGTCATTCCCATGTTGCCGGAGAAACTATCCAACGGCCTGTGCTCGCTCAATCCGAACGTGGCGCGGTTGGCCATGACAGTGCGCATGCGTTTCGATGCCAATGGCACGCGTCGTTCCATCCATGTGTATGAAACCGTCATCCATTCGCAGGCTCGACTGACCTATACGCAGGTGGCGAACTATCTGGAAAAGGGCGAGAAATCAGCGATCGAAAGCGCGACTGCGCGTGCCATGACCGACGATGCCGCACGTTTGTTTCGCAAGTTGGAAATCAAACGGGCTCAGCGTGGTGCGCTTGATCTGGATATGCCAGAAACCCGTGCCCGGCTGGAAAATGATGAAGTGGTCGATATCTGTGAATCGCCGCGCAATATCGCCCATCGGTTGATTGAAGAGATGATGCTGGCTGCCAATACTGCCGTGGCCGAATATATGCAGCAGCGCGAATGTGCTTTGCTGTACCGGGTGCATGCGCCGCCGGAACGCGAGGCAATTGAAACGCTGAATGAATTTCTCGCCCCCTACGGTATGTTCGTTAAACTGCCTAAAGCAAAAGCCAAAGATAAAGATGCGCATGTCAAACCGGTGCATGTGCAACAGGTGCTGGAGCTATCCGAAGGCAAGCCGTTTGCACATGTGTTGCACCGTCTGGTGCTGCGTTCGATGCAGCGGGCGCAATATACGCCGCATAATGAAGGCCATTTTGGTCTGGCGTATGAAACTTATGCCCATTTCACCAGCCCGATTCGCCGTTATGCCGATCTGATTGTGCATCGCCGCCTAAAAGCACTGATTCAGGGTAAAGATCCGAACAAGGTGCAGCCTGAGGCCACGCTGGCCGAAATCGGCACACAGACATCCACGCAAGAGCGCAAACAGCAGCGCGCCGAATGGGATACGCAGGCCATGCTGGCGGCGTTATTCCACAGCAAGGATATCGGGAAAATCATGCCGGCGCGTATTTCCGGCCTCACCAAACGCCGCATTTTCTTTGAACTGGAACCGACCATGGCCGAAGGCTCACTGGATGTAGATGAATTATCCGGCGCATTCGTGCTGGATGATAAAGGGCATTCGCTGGCCGCTCGCAAAGGGGGGCGTGCCTATCATCTGGGAGACAAACTGGACGTGGTGATTGATTCCACCGATCCGGTTCGAGGCCAGATCAACGTTCGTCTGGCTGAATAGAAAAAATCCTGGGTTCATGCTACTTCCATGTGAATAGATAAATCCATGCTGGTAATGCGATTGGCTTTCGACCATCGCTTGCGCAATCATGTCTGTTTGGCATGATTCCCGCCGCCGACCACATGCCGGGATGGTGGAACTGGTAGACACAAGGGACTTAAAATCCC
>CAJXNE010000196.1 GCA_913056285.1 uncultured Zetaproteobacteria bacterium
TGCCGGTCTGGCTGTTATTGCAACCGCGTGATTTCCTTAATTCGTTATTGCTGTATCTGGCACTATTTTCGATGCTGGCCGGTTTCTTCATCCTGTCGCCGGACTGGGTAGCACCTGCCATCAATCCGCATCCGGTCGGCGCACCGCCGATGCTGCCGTTTTTATTTATTGTTATTGCCTGCGGCGCAGTATCCGGCTTCCACGGTTTGGTGGCATCGGGCACTACATCCAAACAATTAAGCCGTGAGAGCGATGCGCCGTTTGTCGGTTATGTCGGCATGGTCGGGGAATCACTGTTAGCGCTGCTGGCTGTGCTGGCCACCACAGCCGGAGCGTTTGCCTCGCGAGCCGATTGGGAATCGTTTTACGGCTCATGGGAGAAAGCGGCTGGGTTGCATCAAAAGCTCGGCGTATTTATTCAGGGCAATGCCAACTTTATTCATCAGCTCGGCATTCCGCTGGATTATGCCGCCGCATTTATTTCTGTCGTCGTGGTTGGTTTTGCCATGACTTCGGTGGATACAGGCGCACGATTGCTGCGTTTTAATCTGGAAGAAATCGGCCAGACACTTGGCATTAAAGTGCTCGGTAACCGTTATGTCGCTACTGCGCTGGCCGTAGCTGCGATCGGATTCTTTGCCTTTTTCAAAATGAATGGCAAACCGGCCGGTCTGTTTTTATGGACCTTGTTCGGCACGACCAATCAGATTCTGGCAGGGTTGACCCTCCTGACAGTGACTATTTACCTGTATCGTAAAAAGAAACCGATACTCTACACGCTTTTGCCAATGCTGCTGGTGCTCGGCGCAACGATTTCCGGCATGGTGATGGGTATTGTCAAAGCGGTTGGGAAAGAACAGTGGACGGTAGCCGCCGTTGGTGCGGTGATTTTTATACTGGCAGGCTGGGTATTGATAGAGGCGGTGATGGTGGTCAAAAAAGTCAGAAATGAACGCAAGCAGGATCATACAAATGGCATAAATCCAATGTAAACTCACCTGCTTTTTGAGCGGGTGGTTTTTTTTGGGTTCAGGTATTCTACGCCCCATCGCCTTTTTTCTGCGGGGGGTGTATGCAGACAGCAGGTGCGTTTGCACCTGTTGTGCGGTAGCGTGCATAGAAGACAGTGATTTGTAACTAGTGATGGGCTGTAAGAGCAAGTCACCAACGACTAATTACTGAATATACGGAGTTTGATAAATGAAAATTGCCATTGCCGGAACCGGCTATGTAGGACTATCCAATGCCATGCTACTGGCTCAAAACCATGAAGTGGTGGCGCTGGATATAGTCCCTGAGAAAATCACCATGCTTAATCGCGGCCAGTCCCCGATTCAGGATGCGGAGATCGAGCATTTTCTGGCGAACAAGTCGCTGAATTTCCGCGCCACGCTGGATAAGCAGGAAGCATACAGCGGCGCTGATTTCGTGATGATCGCCACCCCGACAGATTACGATCCGGAAACCAATTATTTCAATACCGGCTCGGTCGAGGCGGTCATCCGCGATGTCATCGAGATCAATCCACAGACCACGATGGTGATTAAATCGACTGTGCCTGTCGGGTTTACCGTCTCTGTGCGCGAGAAATATGACTGTCCGGATATTATCTTCTCGCCCGAGTTTTTGCGTGAGGGGCGGGCCCTGTACGACAACCTGCATCCGTCGCGCATTATTGTCGGGGAGCAGTCGGAGCGGGCGAAAACATTTGCCGGGCTGTTGCAGAAAGGTGCGATCAAGGAAGATATTGCCGTGTTGTTCACTGATTCCACAGAAGCCGAGGCGATCAAGCTTTTTGCCAATACCTATCTGGCCATGCGAGTATCTTATTTCAATGAACTGGACACCTACGCGGCGATCCACGGACTGAATACCCGGCAGGTCATCGAAGGGGTGAGTCTGGATCCACGCATTGGTGATCATTACAATAACCCTTCATTCGGTTATGGCGGTTATTGCCTGCCCAAAGATACCAAACAGTTGCTGGCCAACTATCAACAGGTGCCGCAGAATTTGATTCAGGCGATTGTAGAAGCCAATACCACTCGCAAGGATTTTATTGCTCAGGAAATCATCAGACGCCAGCCGAACGTGGTTGGCGTACATCGTTTGATCATGAAAGCCGGTTCGGACAATTTCCGCGCTTCCAGCATCCAGGGCATTATGAAGCGCATCAAGGCCAAGGGTATTGAAGTGATTATCTATGAACCGGCTCTGGCTGAAGATAGCTTCTTCAATTCCCGTGTCGTATCTGATTTGCAGGCGTTCAAGCAGCAAGCAGATGTGATTATCGCCAATCGTATGGCTACCGAACTGGAAGATGTGCAGGGCAAGGTTTATACGCGCGATCTGTTCGGCAATGATTGAGAAAGGAGACGTGAGTGTGAATAGCGACGCAAGTCGCGCTACAACTACCCAACGATTGAATAATAAAATGATAGAATCCGTCATTTTGTTATTCAAGAGCGCCTCACCCCGCTTCGCGG
>CAJXNE010000197.1 GCA_913056285.1 uncultured Zetaproteobacteria bacterium
CTTCGCGGGAGCCTCCGTTTTTTTATCTGTAAACTTGATGCTGGATTCGCGCTTGCTCGGGGTTAGCATCGCGCGATGCGCTTTGAACTTGCCGGAAATTTTGAGCCCCGTGGTGACCAGCCGCAGGCGATTGCTGAACTGGTCGAAGGCGTAGCCGCAGGCCAGCGGCATCAGACGCTGTTGGGCGTCACCGGTTCCGGCAAGACCTATACCATGGCCTGCATGATTGAGCGCACCCAGAAACCGACACTGATTATGGCGCCGAACAAGACGCTGGCGGCGCAGCTGTATGGTGAGTTCAAACAGTTTTTTCCCGAAAATGCGGTCGAGTATTTCGTTTCCTATTACGATTATTATCAGCCTGAGGCCTATGTGCCGTCCAGCGATACCTATATCGAGAAGGATTCCTCAATTAATGAGCAGATTGATCGCATGCGCCATGCCGCCACGCGTGCCCTGCTGGAGCGCGAGGATGTGATTATCGTGGCGTCAGTGTCGTGCATTTACGGACTTGGCAGTCCGGAAGCCTATTCGGAGATGCTGCTCTATTTCGAGGTGGGGCGTGAAATAGATCAGCGCGCCGCCGTCAATAAACTGGTCGAATTACAATATCAGCGTAACGATATGGATTTTCATCGCGGCACCTTTCGATTGCGCGGTGATGTGCTGGAAGTCTTTCCTGCTCATGCCGAGGATTTTGCCATCCGGGTGGAGTTCTTCGGTGATGATGTGGATGCCATTTCCCGCTTCGATCCGCTGACCGGTTCGCGCATCGAAGTGCTGCATAAATACACCGTATTCCCTAAAAGCCATTTCGTCACCCCGCGCGATCAGTTGCTCAAGGCCATGGATGCCATTCGCGATGAACTGGCTGAGCGTCTGGCCGACCTGCACGATAAGAACAGGTTAGTGGAAGCGCAGCGGCTGGAGCAGCGCACAATTTTTGATCTGGAGATGATTCAGGAAGTGGGATATTGCACCGGGGTGGAAAATTACTCCCGGCACCTGACCGGTCGTGCGCCCGGCCTGGCACCGCCGACATTGCTGGACTATCTGCCCAATAATTCGCTGGTGATGCTGGATGAATCCCATGTCACCGTGCCGCAGATTGGCGGCATGTTCAAAGGCGATCGTTCGAGAAAACAGACCTTGGTGGATTTTGGATTCCGCCTGCCCTCGGCGCTGGATAATCGCCCTTTGCAATTCCACGAATTCGAGTCGGTGGTGCCACAGGCTGTGTATGTCTCGGCCACGCCGGGACCGTATGAGCTGGAGCATTGCGGTGGCGTGGTGGTCGAACAGATTATTCGCCCGACGGGGCTGGTTGATCCCTTGGTGGAAGTGCGTCCGGCGCGTACGCAGGTTGATGATTTTGTTTCTGCGGCCAACGCGACCATCGCAAAGGGATTCCGTGTGTTGGCGACCTGCTTGACCAAACGGATGGCCGAGGATTTATCCGAATATCTGAATAAGCTGGACATGAAAGTGCGTTACCTGCATTCCGATATCGATACGATCGAGCGCATGGAAATCCTGCGAGATTTGCGCCTTGGCGTATTCGATGTGTTGATCGGTATTAACCTGTTGCGCGAAGGGCTCGATTTGCCCGAAGTGGCGCTGGTGGCATTGTTCGACGCTGATAAAGAAGGCTTTTTACGCTCGGAACGATCTTTGACCCAGACCATAGGCCGGGCGGCGCGCAATGCTGAGGGTTATGTCATTCTGTATGCCGATAAAATCACCGATTCGATGCGGCGAGCCATGGGCGAGACCGAACGCCGGCGTGAAAAACAACTGGCGTACAATAAACAACACGGCATTACGCCGGCAACGGTGAAATCGGAGATCAAGGATATTCTGGGCTCCATCTATGAGATGGATTACGGACATATTCCCGAAGTAGCCGAGCCGGAACCGGTCAGTCCGGCGCAAAGAGCAGCGCGTATCCATGAACTGGAACGTCTGATGACAGAAGCCGCAGCCGATCTGCGTTTTGAGGATGCAGCGGCTCACCGCGATCAAATAATGAAATTACGAGAGCAATAAACACATGATCGAGATACCAGAAATCAGCGATGCGCTGATCCGACAGTGCCTGGGTGATACCTTTGCCTGCAGAGGCGAGCGATATTTTCAGCAGGGGAAAGTCCATCATATAGAAGTCTCTGATGACGCCATGGCATTACAAGGTGAAGTGCAGGGGCGCGCACGCGCGCCCTATACGGTGCGTGTTCAGTTTTCGGCGCATTCCGATTGTCATGGCCGCTGTAGTTGTCCTGTTGCAGTCAATTGCAAGCATGTGGCAGCGCTGCTTTATGCCTGGATGGATGTGCAGGCCGATGAGAACGAAGTTGA
>CAJXNE010000198.1 GCA_913056285.1 uncultured Zetaproteobacteria bacterium
CGATGACCTTGATGTCGGGGTTCAGGCCATAATAGCCCAGCTCGAAGCGGACCTGGTCATTACCCTTGCCGGTGGCCCCGTGCGAGACTGCATCCGCGCCCTCAGCCTCGGCAATTTCAATCATGCGCTTGGCAATCAATGGCCGGGCAATGGAGGTGCCGAGCAGGTATTCGCCTTCATAAATGGCATTGGCGCGAAACATCGGAAAGACATAATCGCGCACAAATTCTTCGCGAATATCTTCAATATAAATCGATGAAACGCCACCGGCCACAGCCTTGGCGCGCGCATCCTCCACTTCATCACCCTGACCGAGATCAGCCGTGAAGGTAATGACTTCGCAATCATAAGTGTCCTGCAACCATTTCAAAATAATGGAGGTATCCAAACCGCCGGAATAGGCCAGAACCGCTTTTTTCACATCAGACATTAAAAAATCCTCTTTTTATCTTAAATTCAATATAGCATTCGTAGCTGTTCAGGTTACCGTTGAATCGCAACGAAAGTCGCGTTTGCAACTACCCAACGATTGAGTAATAAAATGGTAGCTACTCCATTTTTTTATTTTAATAAAAATTCTAACAGGGCCTTTTGCGCATGCAGTCGATTCTCGGCTTCATGCCACACTACCGACTGCGGCCCATCAATCACGCTGGCCGCTACTTCCTCGCCCCGGTGGGCGGGCAGACAATGCATAAACAAGGCATCACCATGCGCATGCGCCATCACGCGATCAGTCACGCAGAAGCCTTCAAAAGCCTGTTCGCGTTCTGCTTGCTCTTGTTCCTGACCCATCGATGCCCATACATCGGTGGTAACCAGATCGGCTTTGTATGCCGCCGTAACGGGATCATCTGACAACGACACATCCGCACCGAGCACGCGCGCCGCTTCCATCATTTTCTCATCCGGCCGATAACCATCCGGACAAGCGATTTTCAGTTTATAACCAAACGTTACCGCGCCGTTGATCCACGAGTGCGCCATATTATTACCATCGCCAATCCATGCCACAGTTTTATCTTCAATCGGCCCGCGATGTTCCTCATAGGTGAGTACATCGGCTAGAATCTGGCAGGGGTGGGTCAAATCGGTCAGCGCATTGATCACCGGAACGGTCGAATACTTGGCGAATGTCTGCAAAATATCATGACCGAACGTGCGAATGGTGATGCCATCAACCATGCTGGAAAGCACCCGCGCCGAATCGGCAATGGGCTCGCCGCGCCCCAGCTGTGTGGCATCGGAATGCAGGAACAGGGCGTGGCCGCCGAGTTGATACATGCCTGTTTCAAAAGCCACACGGGTGCGCGTGCTGGATTTATCAAAAATCATGCCGAGCGTTTTGCCTTCCAGTGGCCGGTGCGATTTTCCCTCTTTCAGCTTGCGTTTAATTTTGGCAGCGCGTTTCAGAATATGGCGCGCTTCCTCCTGCGAAACATCCAGCAATGTCAGAAAATGTCTCATTCCCCTTCCTCCAGCGTTGTCGTCAATATGGTCTGCATGCATTTCAATGCTTCATCTACTTCGTCTGCACTTACATTCAGCGGCGGCAGGAAGCGTAACACATTTGGCCCCGCCATGAGAATTAACAGCTTCTGTGCCCGCGCCGCAGCAACCAACGGCGCTGCCTCGATGCTCAGTTCCGCACCAATGAGTAATCCCTGACCACGCACCTGCCGAATGACAGAAAACTGTGTGCTTAATTCTCGCAACCCCTGCCGCAACTGATCACCGCGCTCTTTTACATTGTCCAGCAAATGCTCTGATTCGATGACACCCAACACCGTAAGCGCCGCAGTGCAGGCCAAAGGATTGCCGCCGAACGTCGAACCATGCGTGCCAGGCCCGAATGAAGCTGCGACTTTTTCCGAAGCCAGCATTGCGCCAATGGCGACGCCGCCACCAAGGCCTTTGGCCAGCGTCAGGATATCCGGAACAATGCCGGCCTGCTCAAACGCGAACATGGTGCCGCAACGGCCAATGCCGGTCTGCACTTCATCAAGCATGAGCAACAATCCGCGCTCATCACACAGCGCCCGCACCGCCTGCAAATAGGTGGGATCAGCAACATTGACGCCGCC